>JALZUY010000101.1 GCA_023301395.1 Nonlabens sp. | reverse complement strand
TTTACAAGAGAAGCTGGGAGATTATAATAAAGATATTCAGAATGATTTAAATAAATTTATAGGTACGTGGAAGTATCAAACTTCAACGGAAATATTAGAAGTTGAGATTAGAAAAGTGGAGTTTCAGGAAACTATACCTGCGCTTAACGCTCCAAAACAAGTATATACTGATGCTTTGATTGTTAAATATAGATACTCAGTGAATAATATAGTTTTGGTAGATATGATCACCGGCCTTAATAGTAGTCGTAATTATATTTATTTAAAAGAAATCCAACCTAATTTAACTCCTGTAGGTATTTCCAATGATATTGATAGTGGTTTTTCGATAGTACAAGGTAGTTATAGTGAACCAACTTTAAATAATGTATGCAGTGATCGCCCTAGATCTACTTTAGAATTAGGACATGAAACAAGTGTAAACAATGTAAATGGTAGTACTACGAATGGTAAATTACATTGGTATAGATATGTTTCCGAGTTGTTTCAAATTTCCCGTACTCAATATGATGACATTTGTGATGATTCACCCTATCAAGGACCTAACAATATTGTTTTAATAAAACAGCCATAACATTTTCAATTTTAATAATACTTAATCCCAACTTGAAAAAGTTGGGATTTTTGCTTTAAAATAAAGAATAAAAAAATCCCTCACCATAAGATGAAGGATTTAAGAGGCGTCTAGCGGATTCGAACCGCTGTACTAGATTTTGCAGACCCATGCCTAGCCGCTCGGCCAAGACGCCTTTTGAAGAGGCAAAAATAACAAAAAAGTTGACTTCTTTATCTTTTTGATTCGCTAGTTTTAATTTTAAAAGTTTCAACAGTTAGATATGACCTAAGAAAGTTTCACGTAAAAAATGAATGGAGTGAAGGGTGAAGCAAAAATCGTTTAGACTCAGATAGAGTTAAATGTCTATGAACTAGTAGTAGTACAGTTATTATTAATGGTAACTAACCTTCTTTTTGCGCCGTAGCGAGAGCTATTTTTAGTAAAAGATTCTTAAGTCTTGATTTTTTTGTTTCGTTTTTTTATCAAGAAAAAAATGAAAATGAAATTTTAAAATCACATAAAACAATTTAAATAAGTCTTTCCTCTTTCAGCATGCTGCTCAGTTCTCTTAAAAACTTAGCGTTTTTGACTCATAGAAATTACCACACTAGTTACATCACCACCTATAGGAGGATTAATTTTTGCCACTTTTACATGTGCTTTTTCAACTAATAGCTCTTCTTTGAAAATGCGATTTAAAATACGTTGTGCAACTTGCTCCAGTAATTTAGAACGTATCGCCATTTCTTCTACAATAATGCGATTGAGAGAAACATAATCTACGGTATCGTTAAGATCATCAGTTTGAGCGCTTTTTGTGAGATCAGCTGTTACTTCTAGATCCACTCTATATTCACTACCTATCATAGCCTCTTCTTCAAGACATCCATGATTTGTATAAACGGTTACGTTTTCAAGTATAATTGTATGCATGTGGTAAAGATACTCTACCCAATGGTAGCAGTAAAATAAGATGTAAATTTGTGTTTCTAAATATATTGAAAAGAGCCATGAGTGAATCTACCAAACCAAATAATTTTATAGAAGATATTATTGATGACGATTTAAATAGTGGATTGTCGCAAGATCATCTTAGATTTCGTTTTCCACCAGAGCCTAATGGGTTTCTACACATAGGTCATGCGAGTGCGATTTGTTTAAACTTTGGGTTAGGGCTTAAGTATAACAGACCGGTAAACTTGCGATTTGATGATACTAATCCCGCAAAGGAAGAAGCAAAATATGTTGCCGCTATCCAAAAAGATGTAGAATGGTTAGGTTACAAATGGGATAATCTATGTTATGCGTCAGACTATTTCCAGGAGTTGTATGACTGGGCTGTTCACATGATTAAAGATGGAAAAGCTTATATAGATTCACAATCCAGTGAAGAAATGGCTATTCAAAAAGGAACACCTAGTGAACCTGGAGTTGATGGTCCATACCGCAATAGAAGTGTAGAAGAAAATCTAGCACTTTTTGAAGGAATGAAGAATGGTGATTTTGGTGAAGGAGAACATATTCTACGTGCCAAAATTGATATGAAATCAAATAACATGCTCATGCGTGATCCTATCATGTATCGAGTAGTGGATAAAGCACACCATAGAACAGGAACAGATTGGAAAATCTATCCTATGTATGACTGGACACATGGCGAAAGCGATTATCTAGAACAAATCACACATTCTTTCTGTACACTTGAATTCCTGCCTCACAGGGAACTTTATGATTGGTTCCTAGACCAAGTAACAGAAAAAGATAAAATACGCCCTAAACAGCGCGAATTTGCACGTAGAAACGTTTCACATACAGTTACCAGTAAACGTAAACTTCAAAAATTAGTAGAAGCTGGTTTAGTAACCGGTTGGGATGATCCACGTATGACTACTATCTCTGGTTTAAGACGTCGTGGTTATACACCAGACTCTTTAAAAAACTTTGCAGAATCTATAGGAATCGCAAAACGTGAGAACATTGTAGATATGAATCACCTTGAATTTCATTTAAGAGATGATTTAAATAAAAAGGCTGATCGTGTGATGTGCGTTCTTGATCCAGTAAAGCTGGTGATCACTAACTATCCAGCCGATCAAGTTGAGATTTTACAAGCTGAGAATAGTCAAGAAGATGAAACACGCGGTTTTAGAGAGGTTCCATTTTCAAGAGAATTGTATATAGAACGTGAAGATTATAGAGAAGAGGCAAACAAGAAGTTTTTCCGTTTAAAGAATGGAAAAGAAGTACGTCTCAAAAACGGTTACATCATAAAAGCTGAAGGCTGTTTAAAAGATGTGGACGGTAATATTACTGAGATTCACGCTACTTATGATCCAGATTCTAAAAGTGGAAGTGGTACTGAAGCTAGTATGCGCAAAGTAAAAGGAACACTTCACTGGGTAAGTGCTGCTCATGCCGTACCGGTAGAAGTACGTCTTTATGACCGTTTATTCACAGTTCCATCTCCAGACACTGATAAGGAAAAAGATTTCATGGAATTTGTAAATCCAGACTCTTTGGAAGTAATTACCGCTATGGCTGAGCCTGCAATGAAAAACCTTAATAAAGGTGACATTGTACAATTCCAGCGCATGGGATATTTTTGTGTAGATCCAGACACTACAGATGAGAAAATGGTATTCAACCGTACGGTTACCTTACGTGATACATGGGCAAAACTAGAAGATTAATATGTTCTAATTACTCTTTGTAAGTACGCTTTCGCGAAAGCGTATTAAAGATTATCACACTAGATTAAAACAAAAATGGCCGCTGTAAAGCGGCCATTTTAATAGTATTATTATGGAAGAACTTATTCTTGCCATCCATCAGAATCTTCATTCTTCTTAGCTTCGGCTTCTCTATTTTTATTAGTTTTCTTCATTTGTTCACCTATTTGAGCACTTGCTGTAAAACTAGCGATCATGTTATTCAACATATCACTACCAGCTTGTGGCGAGTTAGGTAAAAGAATCAAGTTAGATTGTGTTGCTTCTCCTATGGATTGTAAAGTGTCATAATGCTGTGTAACTACTATAAGCGCACTTGCCTCTTGAGAATTAATCCCTACGTTGTTCAATACATCTACACTTTCTTCTAGTCCACGAGCAATTTCACGTCTTTGATCAGCAATACCTTGACCTTGTAAACGCTTAGATTCAGCTTCGGCACGTGCTTTTGCAACAATCTTTATACGATCTGCTTCAGCTTCATACTCAGCAGCTGTTTTTTCACGCTCTGCAGCGTTAATACGGTTCATGGCTGCTTTTACCTGTACATCTGGATCAATGTCTGTTACAAGTGTTTTAATGATGTCATAACCATAATCCATCATTGCTTCGTTCAATTCACGTTTTACGGCGATTGCGATATCATCTTTCTTTTCAAATACGTAATCGAGTTTCATTTTAGGAACCTCGGCACGTACTACATCAAATACATAAGATGTAATCTGATCGTGCGGATTTTGAAGTCTATAAAAGGCATCATATACTTTCTCTCTTCTTACCTGAAATTGTACAGATATTTTAAGACGTACAAATACGTCATCTTTAGTTTTAGTCTCTACAATTACATCCAGTTGCTGAATCTTAAGATTGATACGACCAGCAATTTTATCAATTAATGGAATCTTAAACTGCAGTCCAGAATGACGCATGCTTGTAAATTTTCCAAATCGCTCAATAAGAGCTGCCGTTTGTTGTTTTACAGTAAAAAATGAACCGAAAAGCAGCAAGGCTGCAAATACGAGAATAATAGGAAATATAATTGCTTCCATAGTTAGTGTTTTTAAAGTTTGTTTAAAGATACATTACTATTAGTATATAGTTATAGCAAAATGTTACAGAAACTATTGACAATACTGTGTGTAAAGCTCTGGTAATATTAAATCACCTTTTTCTTTTTACAACATTTTGATATTTATGGCTTAACTATTTCCAATAAAGTCAGTTTTAAACTATGTTTAGACTTTAAATACTTTTATGAAAAATATATTATCGTTAGCTCTATTTTTATTTTTTGCGAGTTTTATGTCTACCGCTCAAAGAACACGTGCTTACAACAACCATTTAGGAATAGGTATAGATGCCACCTTTTTTAATTTAGAGACCAATGATGTTGCTGTAGAAGGAAAAGTAGGTTGGAGTGCTGGATTAGAAACAATAGGTTCATTTAGACCTTATTGGGATTTGATTTTTGGAATACACCTGTTTAATAATAAGTTCTCAGTTCAAGAAGCATTGACACAAGATAACATTGAAATGAGTGTTATAGGCGCTGAGGTTAAACTTTTATGGGCTTATAAAATTGAAAACAAGGACTACTTATCACTTGAAATAGGACCTGCATTATCTTTCAATGGAGAATTTAAAGTAGAAGATAGTAGATATGAAGAAAGTATTATAATAGGAAATAGTGCTGTTACAGTGAAATCATTTCAAGAAACCACTCCTTTTAATCTTAATGGAATAGTAGGCCTGAGTGGTGGAACAGAAAACGTTAGATTCTCTGCTCATTACCATTATTCTTTTCTCGATGTATTAAATGGTAAAAATGCATTAAGCGAGGAACTCAACGGTAATATGAGTTACATTACCGCTGGAGTTCGCTTATATTTTTAAGAAAGTTGAGCTATCGCACTCTTGATACGAGAAATGCTTTCATTTTTCCCTATCATACTTGCAATTTCAAACACATCAGGACCCATAAGACTACCTACTAGAGCAATTCTCAAAGGCATCATCACTTTACCGAAGCCCATTTCTTGACTGGTAATCCATCCTTTTATTGCGGTGCTCAATCCAGTGGCGCTATCATCTTCACAATCTTGAATAATCTGAATCACGTTATTCATTATAGAATCAGTATCTTCTTTCCATGCTTTTTTAGCTGCTTTTTCATCATAAGAAGTTGGTGCGGTAAAGAAGAATCCAGTAAGTTCAAAAAGATCTTCTGTGAACACAGCACGCTCTTTTACGAGACCACAAACTATGTTTACATAATCTTGTGAGCCGTACTCGATATTTTTTTCTTGTAACGCTTTTGCAAAAGCAGCTCCTATAACAGCATCATCTTGTGCAACGTACCATTGCTGTTGGAACCATTTTGCTTTCTCTGGATCATACTTTGCCCCAGAACTATTTACTTTATCCAAGCTAAATGCTTGAATCAATTCTTCCATGCTAAAAATTTCTTGCTCTGTTCCAGGATTCCACCCTAGAAAAGCAAGAATGTTTATCATAGATTCTGGAAGAAAACCATCTTGTTTAAAACCTGTAGAAATCTCATCACTTTTAGGATCTTTCCATTCTAGTGGGAACACAGAGAAACCCATTTTATCTCCATCACGCTTGCTTAGTTTTCCTTTACCAGTAGGTTTAAGAATTAAAGGCAAGTGAGCAAATTTAGGTCGTTCCCATCCAAAGCTTTCATATAATAAAACATGAAGCGCCATACTAGGCAACCACTCTTCACCACGTATGACATGAGAGATTTTCATTTCATGATCATCCACCACGTTTGCAAGATGATAAGTAGGCATTCCATCGCTTTTAAAAAGTACTTTATCATCTAACAGCGATGTGTTGATTTCAATCCCATTACGGACCTCGTCAAACATATGTAGCGTTTTCAATTCTGGCTTAAAACGTATAACGTAGTCATCTCCACGTGAAAAACGTTCTTCAACCTCACTACTAGATAGCGTTAGTGAATTTGTAAACTCGTTACGATTGTTATGATTGTATATAAAAGTCTCTTTATTTGACTCAGCTGTTGTTCTCGCTTGTGTAAGCTCATCAGCCGTGTCAAATGCATAATATGCAGCACCTTTATCAATAAGTTCAAGCGCATACTTTTTATACATTCCTTTACGTTCACTTTGTCTATAAGGTCCGCAGTTTCCTTCTTTTCCTGGTCCTTCATTATAAGGAATTCCACACCAGTTAAGAGCGTTAATGATATAATCTTCAGCACCTTCTACATATCTATTCTGGTCAGTATCTTCTATACGTAGTATAAAATCACCACCGTGTTTTTTTGCAAATAGATAATTAAATAATGCCGTTCTCACTCCACCTATGTGCAATGGTCCCGTAGGACTAGGTGCAAATCTCACTCTTACTGAAGTACTCATTATAGCCGTTTTTTAAGGCTGCAAAGATAATATTTGTTAGTTATGAGTTGAGAGTTAACAGTCAAGAGTTTGTCAAAAATAATTTATCAATTTATCAAGCAAATTTCATAATTATTGAAGCGCTCAAAGTGTGGAGTTGGGTAATCTCGATCCTTGTTTAACGTCTCATATCATAAACATACCATGCATTGCGTTATATTTACCCTACAAAGACGACTTAGCAAGCAATGGATAATTTTAAAGTAATAGAACAAAAGCTTAAACGCTTCATTAAAAAATACTACACAAACGAGATCATACGCGGTATCATTTTGTTTCTAGCGATTGGCTTGTTGTATTTTCTATTTACAGCCGTAGTAGAACATTTTTTATGGTTGAGTACTACAGGAAGAACCATTTTATTTGGTCTTTTTATACTTGTTCAAGCAGGATTATTGTTTAAATTCATAGGTATTCCTGTAGCGAGATTATTTAAATTATTCTCAGGAATTGATTTTAGAGATGCGAGTTCCATGATAGGAACCCATTTCCCTGAGGTATCAGACAAGTTGATTAACGTATTACAATTACATAAAAATGGTGGAGATGATGAGCTTACTTGGGCAAGTATCAACCAGAAAAGTGAAGAATTAAAGCCTATCCCTTTTTCGCTAGCCATTGATTTCAAGAAAAATGCTTCTTATTTAAAATATCTTGCCATTCCAGTATTAATCATTGCAGCACTATTTTTCACAGGAAATAATGAAATCCTTACAGAAAGCACAAAACGTGTTGCCGATTTTAACAATGAGTACATACCGCCAGCGCCTTTTACTTTTAAAGTTCTCAATGAAGATTTAAATACTTTACAAAAACATGATTTTAAGTTAAATATAGTGGTTACCGGTAGAACTATACCTGAGAGTGCTAGTATTCATTTTGGAAATCAGACTTATTATTTAACCCAAGAAACACCTGGTAGATTTAGTTTTGTTTTCAATAATCCAGTAGGCGATATTCCCTTCTATTTAAAGGCAAATGAGGTGCGCAGTGAGAATTTTATACTCGATGTTGATGATGTTCCTACCATCGATCAGTTTGAACTCGTTATGGATTATCCTTATTACACAGGTAAAAAGGATGAAATATTAAAGAGCACCGGTAATGCACTTGTTCCACAAGGAACTAAGATTACTTGGAAATTAAAAACCGCTGCTACAGAGCAGGTAGATTTTAAGACAAGACAAGAAATCAATCAGTTTAAAAAGGATGGTAATGAGTTCGCTTTTGCGAAAGCGATACTTAAACCACTTAAATACTCCATCACTACCTCAAACATGTTTATAACTGATTATGAGGAACTTAATTTTAAGATCGATGTAACAAAAGATGAGTATCCAGAACTAACTATGGAAATGAAAAAAGATAGCTTAGACGACGCTATCATGTATTTTCAAGGTAATGTTGCCGACGATTATGGAATACGTAAGATTCAAATTGTTTATTATGAAAGTGATAATACTAGTTCACAAAAAACCTATGAAATAGGAGCTAATCGTGGAACATTTGATCAATTTTTATTCACTTTTCCTGGGAATCTACCTCTTGAAGGAGGAAAAAATTATCAGTTCTTTTTTGAAGCGATTGATAATGATGTGGTGAATAGCTATAAGAGTGCAAAAAGCCAAGTCTATGGCTTTAAAAAATCTACTGAGGAAGAAGAGCAAGAGCAGCAATTACAAGATCAAAAGAAGTCTGTTGAGGATTTAGAAAAATCATTACAGGAGCAAGAAAAAAAACAAGAGGAATTAAAAGAAATATCACAAGAACAACTAGAGAAAAATCAGCGTGGTTTTAACGATAAAAAGAAGTTAGAGCAAGCGTTGAAGAATCAACAAGATCAAGAAGAAAAAATGCGTCAACAGATGCAGAAGATGAAGAACAATCTTGAAAAGTCTAGCAGTGAACAAGATCCTATGAAAAAGGCTCTTGAGGAACGCATGGAGCAAAGTGAGAAAGAAATGCGAGAAAATGAGGAGCTTCTTAAAGAACTGCAGGAATATCAGGATAAATTAACTAAAGAAGAATTAAAAGAACAACTGGAAAAGGCTCAAAAAAATTCTAAGGAACAGAAACGTAATCTTGAACAGTTATTAGAACTTACTAAACGTTACTATGTTAATCAGAAATATGAACAAATGATTGACAAGCTTAATGATATTGGTGATAAGCAAGAAGACCAATCAAAGAAAGAAGGTGATAAGAATAGCAAAGAGGATCAAGATAAATTAAATGAAGAATACAAGGAATGGGAAAAGGAGCTTCAAGAATTAGAAAAAGAAAATAATGGTTTAAAAAAACCTATGGATTTAGATTTTGATCCTTTGAATGCTCCAGAGATTAAAGAGGAACAGAAACAATCTAGTGAGGATTTAGAAAAATCTGATACGCCTAGTGCTTCAAAAAAACAAAAAAGTGCTGCTGATAAAATGAAACAACAAGCGCAAGCTATGAAATCTCAAATGAGTTCTGGCCAATCGGAAAAGCTTAAGGAAGATGCTGAAATGTTACGTCAAATTCTTGATAACCTTGTTGTTTTTTCTAAGGAACAAGAAATAGTTCTAGATGGAGTAAAGAGGTTAACGCGCAACAGCCCTAATTTTGGAAAGAGACTAAAAATCCAAAAGGATCTTGAACGTGCTTTTAAACATGTAGATGATAGTTTATTTGCCCTTGCATCACGTAATCCTGAGGTAGGTATGGATATCAATAGGGAAGTCACTGATGTGTATTATTATATTGATAAATCCTTATCACAATTATCTGATTTTGAGATGAATAAAGGGCAAATTTCACAACAGTTTACTTTAAAGAGTGCCAATACTCTAGCTAATATGTTGGGTGAAGCGATGGATGCTATGAATAATGCGATGTCCATGCCTGGAGAAGGTGAAGGTAAACCTGGACAAGGTCAAAGTTCTGGTTTTCAATTACCGGATATTATAAAGAAACAGGAATCGTTAATGAAGAAAGCAGGAGAAGGTAAAGAACCAGGAGAAGGAGAAGGAGAAGGAGAAGGGAAGAAACCTGGTGAAGGAAAACCAGGTCAAGCTGGTGCTCCTGGTGAAGGTGGTGAAAATGGTGAGCAAGGTGAATCAGGTAAAGGTGGCAAAGATGGTAAAGGAGGCGATAGTGGTGAAGGTGGTTCTGATGGGCAAGGTTCTACTGGGAAATCTGGTGAAGGTGGACAAGGACAAGGAAGTAATGGAAATGGAAAAGGTGGTAAACCAGGATCTGGCTCAGACGGTCAAGGAGAAGATAGTGATGAAGAGAAGAGTTATAAGGAGTCTGAGGAGGAAAGTAAACGTATTTATGAGATTTATAAACAGCAACAAGAATTACGTAATCAATTAGAGGATATGATACGTGATGAAGGTTTGGAAGGTATTGTAGATGATATTACGGATAAGATGAAGGCTGTAGAACGAAAATTATTGGATCAAGGTTTTAATAGGGAAGTAGAGGAACGCATGATGGAAATTCAACATGAGTTATTAAAACTTAAGGATGGAGGTTTACAGCAAGGAAAAGATGAGCAAAGAGAAGCTACGTCTAATTCTAAAGATTATAATAATAAGAGTAATAATCAAATTCCAAGTGCTGCTCGTTACTTTAATAGTAAAGAGATTTTAAATAGACAAGTATTACCTTTGCAGCAGCAGTATAAATTAAAGGTTAAGGAATATTTTAAAAGCGATGGTGGAATTTAATTATCAAACTTCTTTTCTATTAAATAAAGAGGTTAAATATGGGCACTGGCTGGAAAATATTGCCTTGTCCGAGCATAAAACTATAGGAGATATTTCTTATGTTTTTTGTGATGATGATTTTCTTCATGATATTAACATGCAGTTTCTCCATCACGATACATTCACGGACATTATTACTTTCGATTATTGTGATGATGATTTTCTTAACGGTGAGATTTATATTAGTATTGATAGAATAAAAGAAAATGCTACGGTTTTTGCTGTAGATTTTATAACTGAATTACAAAGGGTGATGAGTCATGGCTTGTTGCATTTATGTGGATTTGGCGATAAAAGTGATCAGGATAAAAAGCTCATGAGAAGTAAGGAAGAAGAAAAAATGATGATGTTTCACGTGAAACAATAGCTATGTTTGATAAAGAATATGATGTAATTGTTGTTGGAGCCGGTCACGCTGGTAGCGAGGCTGCTGCTGCTTCCGCAAATATGAAAGCCAGCACTTTGTTGGTTACAATGAGTTTACAAAACATTGCGCAAATGTCGTGTAATCCCGCTATGGGAGGAATTGCAAAAGGGCAAATTGTCAGGGAAATTGACGCATTAGGTGGTTTGAGCGGTATTATTAGTGATAAAAGCGCAATACAATTTAAGATGCTTAACCTTTCTAAAGGTCCAGCAATGTGGTCACCTAGAACGCAAAATGACAGAATGCGCTTTGCTGAGGAGTGGCGCTTGCAGTTAGAAAATTTACCATTCTTGGATTTCTATCAGGAAATGGTATCTGGTCTAATTGTGGAAGGAGATAAAGTAGTTGGAGTAAAAACAAGTCTAGGTATTGAGATAAGAGGAAAATCTGTCGTGCTTACAAACGGAACTTTCTTGAATGGATTAATTCATATAGGTGATAAACAATTTGGAGGTGGTAGAGCTGGTGAAAGAGCTGCAACTGGTATTACTGAACAATTGCTCGATTTAGGTTTTGAGTCTGGTAGAATGAAAACTGGAACGCCACCTAGGGTTGATGGACGTTCTTTAGATTATTCTAAGATGTTACCGCAACCAGGTGATAAAGATGTTTCTAAATTTAGTTATACAAATCTCACACAAAAATTGACAAATCAACGTGATTGTCATATGACTTATACGAGTACCTTGGTACATGATTTATTGCGTGAAGGTTTTGATAGAAGCCCTATGTTTAATGGACGTATTCAAAGTGTAGGACCTAGATATTGCCCTTCTATTGAAGATAAAATTGATCGTTTTGCCGACAAAGATCGTCACCAATTGTTTGTTGAACCTGAAGGTTGGAATACCTGTGAAGTCTACGTTAATGGTTTTAGCACTTCATTACCTGAAGATGTGCAGTTCAAAGCATTAAGATCTGTTGTTGGATTTGAAGGTGTCAAGTTTTTTAGACCTGGTTATGCTATTGAGTATGATTATTTCCCACCTACACAATTAAAGCATACCTTAGAAACTAAAAGTATATCCAATCTATATTTTGCTGGTCAGATTAATGGAACTACCGGTTATGAAGAAGCAGCGTCCCAAGGATTAATGGCGGGAATTAATGCGGTACGTAAGATTAGAGAAGAAGAAGCCTTTATTCTTAAAAGAGATGAAGCTTATATAGGTGTTCTTATAGATGATTTAATCACTAAGGGAACTGATGAACCATATAGAATGTTTACATCGCGTGCTGAATATCGTACGTTGTTGAGACAGGATAATGCTGATTTAAGATTAACGCCTAGAGCATATGAGCTAGGTTTAGTGACTGAAGAAGCAATTAAAAGAGTAGCTCGTAAAGCGGAAGAAACAGAAAAAATGGTTCAGTTTCTTAGGAATACTAGTTATGATTTTAAAGAGATGAATGTTTTACTAGAGAGTAAAAAATCAGCTCTTGTAAAACAGCATGATAAATATTTTAAAGTTTTTTCTAGGCCTCAAATTGATTTAGATGATATCAAACAATTTCCTGAAATTAAAAGCTATGTCGAAGAGAATAATCTTGATGAAGATATTCTTGAGCAAGTAGAGGTTCAAGTAAAATATAGTGGTTACATTGATAAGGAAAAAAATAATGCTGATAAATTACACCGTTTAGAGAATGTAAAGATTCCATCAAACTATGATTTCAAATCGATTAAATCCCTTTCTTACGAAGCTCGTGAGAAATTGACAGCTATTCAACCAGCGACTGTTTCCCAAGCATCTCGTATTTCAGGTGTTTCACCTAGTGATATTTCGGTTTTATTAGTCCACATGGGAAGATAGTTTCACGTGAAACAATGAAAGATAACTCACCAATTTTTAAGCATTTTTTATCTGTACAGGATCACTTCCTTACTCAAGAGAATTTTGATTTGTACAGAGATGAATCTGCTGGAGTGTTAAAGACAGTTCCTCAACCGGAGAATATAGAGTCTTATTACGAAAGTGAAGATTACTTATCGCACGACGATTCCCAAGATTCATTCTTTGCAAAGTGTTATCAGTTTGCAAAAATCTGGAACCTTAGAAGTAAAAAATCTTTGATCGGTAAATATGCTGTTGATGGAAAGATACTAGATATAGGAGCTGGAGTAGGAGATGTTGTTGGTGTTTTAAAAAAATCGGGTTATGATGCGATTGGATATGAGCCTAGTAAAAAAGCCCGCCTATTTGCGGCGAGGAAAGGAATAGAATTATTAGATCAAACTGATTCTATATTACCCAATAGTATTAAAGTTATAAGCATGTATCATGTTTTGGAACATGTTCCAGATTATAAAAAGCAAATTGATCTTATATATAACTGGTTACAAGAAGATGGTTATTTGATTTTAGCATTACCCAACTATAATTCGTTTGATGCAAAATGGTTTAAATCGTACTGGGCTGGTTACGATGTGCCACGACACCTTTTTCATTTTAATAAATTAGCAGTAGGAAATGTCTTTCAAAATAAATTTAAACTAATATCAACTAAACCTATGTGGTTTGATAGTTTGTATGTTTCCATTTTATCAGCTAGATATCAAAAAAGGAAAGTTCCGTTTATTTATGGGATTTGTATAGGATTAATCTCAAATTTTGCTGCATTGTTCTCTAAAGAACCATCTTCACTTGTTTATGTCCTTAAAAAGCGCAAATAAAACGTTTTAATAAACCTTTCTTATTTCAAGCAGTCTAATGTACAGCTTTAAGTAAATCTATGTTAGAGTGCAGCAAATAAGTTTAATTTCAATAAATTATATTGATTATAGATTGTATGGGTATAAATTAAATTGATTGTATCCAGAAAAGCCCAAAAATACATAGAAGAAAGTAAACTGCGGTTCTTCCAGCTCCTCGATAATCTTGTAAAATTCTTAACCCTACAAGTAAAATTAGGAACAGTACTCCAGCTATAATTAAACCTAACTCTCCTAGCGCAATATCTTGCTCAGTTATGATATCGTAAATACCTAAGGTTAAAAAAGAAGTGATGATAATTTCTAGACCTAAAACTACAATTAGAGATAATCTAACCATAAATTTTGGGAGATGAGTGTTATACATTTTTATGTATTCTTCAAGCGTCTTATTCCAAACAAATAATTTTTCATATGCCGAAATTAGGACTGACAACAAAATAAAAAGAAGAATAAGAATGGGACCGGAATATTCAATCACTTGTTAATTTTTTCTATGGGGAAAAGGTGAAATTAAAACCTTTTCTCTATCAAACCTTAATTTTCAGTTATTTAGCTGTAGTTAATCGGATATTACGCTGGTTTATGTATTAATCGAGTAAGTCCTATAGCGAGATCAGTTAATATCACTTTACCATTTCCATTACGTTCAATATGATAAATAGCTTTTTCGATCTCATCACTTATAGCTTCTATACGATGGCCATCTATAAACGGCGCAAACTTCTCTAATTTAAAATCCTCCATTTGTGGCGATAGATAAACGGCGCTATTTGCCTTATAATTGAGCAACATAGCCTGTCTAAAATATTCAAGGCAGTAAGATAAAAATCGTTTTTGTGTTTCACGATTTTTCCCAGCAATCATTTCTGCCCAGGATATTAAATCATTGATAGCACTTTTGCGACCTCGCGCAGCAAACGCTGTTCGTACCCATGTGATAAACCATTTTTCAAAATCTATATCTTCAGATTCGTTATTAATGGATTGAATGGCTTTATTGTAATCACCGTTTGATTGTCTTGCTATTTTTTGCGCTCGTGTAGGTTCTAGGTGTTGTCTTTTCACAAGACCTTGAGCAATTGCCTCACTAGATAATTTAGGAACATGTAATAACTGGCACCTAGATTTTATGGTATTGATTATTTGATCTTCATCTTCGGCAATAAGCAGAAATACTGTTTTTGCTGGTGGCTCCTCAATAAGTTTAAGGAGTTTATTTGACGCTTCGGTATTCAATTTATCAGCACCCCAAATAATTAAAACCTTATAACCACCTTCATAAGATTTTAAACTTAATTTAGAAACTATTTTCTTAGCCTCATCAACACCTATTTTACTTTGTTTTTTCTCTATTTCTATAGCTTGATACCAGTCTGCGAGACCACCATAAGGTTGTGTCTTTAAAAATTCTCGCCATTCTGCTATGTAATTATCAGAAATAGCTTTGGCAGTAATACGGGCATTATTTGCTACAGGATAAGCAAAATGTAAATCGGGATGGGCTACTTGATCTATTTGAGAATCGCAGCGATCACCAGCATCTTTACATAAAATTTCTCGTGCATAAGCTAGTGCTAGCGGCAAGACTCCACTACCAGTAGGACCTACAAGTAATTGAGCATGAGCAATTCTACCGCTACTTACAGTAGTTTGCAAGTGATTTTTTAAATGTTTCAGACCTATGATATCTTGATACCGCATCCTGCAAATATAAAAGTATAGGCTCGAGGTTCTATCATAACCGCTATATTTGTCGCTATTCACAATATTTTACTATGAAGACGATCAACGATATCCATTTTAAAGATAAAAAAGCCCTTATAAGAGTCGATTTTAACGTACCTCTTAATGATAATTTTGAAGTGACGGATACTACACGTATTCATGCTGCAAAGGATACGATCATAAAAATTCTTGAAGATGAAGGATCTGTGATTTTAATGTCACATTTAGGTCGTCCCAAAGGGAAACAAGAAGAGTTTTCTTTAAAACATATTGTCGCTGCTGCTACTGATATTTTAGGAGTACAAATTAAATTTGTTAATGATTGCATTGGTGAAACAGCAGAGCAAGCTGCTGCAAATCTCCAACCTTGTGAAATATTGTTATTAGAAAACTTAAGATTTTACAGTGAAGAGACTGCTGGTGATCCTGCTTTCGCGAAAGCGTTATCTCAACTAGCAGACGTCTATGTAAATGATGCCTTTGGAACTGCTCATAGAGCACATGCATCAACAGCTGTGATAGCTCAATATTTTGAGAAAAAATGTTTCGGTCATTTAATGACTCGTGAGATTGAGAGTTTGAATAAAGTGCTGGAAACTCCAGATGCTCCAGTTGTAGCCATTTTAGGTGGTGCAAAAGTATCTTCAAAAATCACGGTAATTGAAAACATTCTAGAAAAAGTAGATGATTTAATTCTCGCTGGTGGAATGGCTTATACTTTTATAAAAGCACAAGGAGGACAGATAGGAGATTCACTATGTGAAGATGATAAAATGGAACTGGCACTAGAAATTCTTAAAAAGGCCAAAGCCCACAACACAAAAATTCATTTACCAGTAGATTCCGTTACTGCCGATGCTTTTTCTGAGCACGCAACTAAAGATATTTCACCTATAAATGAGATTCCTAACGGTTGGATGGGATTAGACATAGGAGAAAAATCTATATCACAATTTCATACCGTTTTAATGCAAGCCAAAACTATTTTATGGAATGGTCCAGCAGGTGTTTTTGAGATGGAACCATTTGCAAACGGAACTATTTCTTTAGGAAAGTCAGTTGCTCAGGCAACAGCAGCAGGCGCATTCTCGTTAGTAGGTGGCGGCGACTCTGTAGCAGCGGTAAAGCAATTTGGCTTTGAAGATCAGGTAAGTTATGTTTCTACAGGTGGTGGAGCCATGCTGGAAATGCTGGAAGGGAAAACACTTCCTGGGATTGCTGCGATATTAGATTAATTATCAAGTTATATATGAAATACATCATCCTTTCTCTTTTTTCCTTTCTTTTTCTTTCACTTGCAGCTCAAGTTGAGAAAGACACCGTAGTTACAAAGGGAAGAATTATAACTTATGAGGAGTTTAAAAAACAACAAGAGAATCTAGTTATTCCTGCTGTTAAAAAAGACTCCATAAAACCAGTACTTGAAACGGTTGTAGATTCAACAACTGCAGTAATTATTCCTGTACAGGCTGTTATAGATGCTGGTGTAAATGAATTTCCAGAGGTAGACACATTTGATGAGAAGTTACTACAAGAACTCTATAATAACGACATGTACGATTACATGTATGATGAAGTTATACAAATGGATTACAGCGATGCTGTAATGAAATCATTACCTACTGATACGCTCAAGGCTCGTTTGAAACGTATCAATGAAAGCACGCCTTTTCAAATCGATTATAATCCAGTACTGGAGCAGTTGATTAATAAAAAACTGAGTTACCAGCGTGTTTATATGGAACGATTAATGACTTTGAGCGATTACTATTTCCCATTGTTTGAGGCAACGCTAGATAAGTATGACATTCCATTAGAAATGAAATACTTAGCTGTTGTAGAAAGTGCGCTCGACCCAAGAGCAAAGAGTCGTGTAGGCGCTACTGGATTATGGCAATTTATGTTTGCTACAGGACGTGATTTTGACCTTGAAGTGAATTCTTATGTGGATGAACGCATGGATCCTATTAAATCTACTGAGGCCGCATGTAAGTTTTTAAGAAGTTTATATAATATATATGGAGATTGGGACCTAGCACTTGCGGCCTATAATTCTGGTCCAGGAAATGTAAATAAAGCCATACGTCGTAGTGGTGGATATAAAAATTACTGGAATTTAAGACCTTATTTACCACGTGAAACTGCAGGTTATGTTCCTGCTTTTCAAGCAATGGTTTACTTATATACTTATGCGAGTGAGCACGGTTTCCAACCACAACAAACGGCTTATAAAACAATCGCTACAGACACGATTCATGTTAAAAATATGATATCGCTAGAACACGTAGCGCAGTATACAGACGAAGATATTGAGACCATACAGTTTCATAACCCTAGTTATAAACTGGATATTATTCCATCGGTTTCTGGCCGTAATTATTACTTGAGATTGCCGGTAAGAGCAGCGAGTAAATTTGTGAGTAATGAGGATGCGGTATACGCTTTTGCGAAAACGGAATTTGATAAAAAAGAGAAACCTTTACCAGAACTCGTTAAAGCAGAGTCTAGAGTGGTTTATCGTGTGAAAAACGGTGATTACCTAGGTAAAATAGCAAATAAATATGGTGTGAGAGTAAGTCAACTCAAACGCTGGAACAGTTTGAGAGGTAATAATTTGAAGATAGGACAGCGATTATACATTCACCCTAGAAAACCTATAACGAGCTCTTCTTCCAGTACTAAAGCAACACCTAACTCTTATAAAGTAAAAAGTGGTGATAGCCTATGGAAAATAGCAAACACCTATGGCATAACTATTGCTCAAATAAGAAAATTAAATTCTGGTAAAACAGATGATTTACAGCCAGGAACCACTTTAAAACTTAAATAGTCTTCTTATGAGATCCATAATTTATATTCTTATTGCCATTATAACACTTACCAGTTGTAATGATGCACCTGTTACAGTAACTGATAGTGCAGGTAGAATGAATGATATTCTTTTAATAATTGATAATGACTTGTGGGAAAATGAAGTGGGCGATACGATACGTCAAGTACTCGCTGCTCCAGTAGATGGATTAGTGCGTGAGGAGCCACAATTTACTTTAAATCAGATTCAGCCAGACTCTTTCAAGGGAATGTTGATGAAAAATCGGAATTATATTAAGGTGGAATTATCAAATAAAAAAGCTGGTGTAACGGTAACTAAAGGAAAGTATGCAAATCCACAGACTGGCGTCGTGATACGTGGAGAAGATGCGACCGGAATTATAACACAAATAAATGCAAATACTGATCAAATAAAAACCCTTTTTAATGAAGGAGAGATTATTGAAAAGCAACGCATGATGAAAAAAATAGCTCTTAATGTAGAGCAAATTAAAGAGCGTTTTGGTATTGAATTAATCGCTCCTAGAGCATATCGCTATGCGGCACCTGAGGATAAAGACTTTTTCTGGTTGCGTCGTAATATTAAAGAAGGTACTATGGATGTGATGATCTATGAAGTTGCTCGTCATTTAATACCTCAAGATTCAAATGTGGTTGCAAGTATTACTAAAGTAAGAGACTCTGTAGGTTCTATTAAAGTACCTGTTGATGAAGGCAAGTTTATTACGGAGCGTGCTTTTTCACCTTATGTAAATGAAAGCCAAATCGATGGTAAGTTTGCTTATGAAACTAAAGGATTATGGGAAGTGAGCGGTCAGTTCATGTCTGGACCATTCTTGAATTATGCTATTTATAATGAGGAGAAAGACAACTGGTTGATTATTGAAGGTTACATTTTTGCACCTAGTGCAAAGCAACGTAATTACCTTTTTGAACTAGAATCTATTTTAAAAAGTGTGAAATTTGTAAAGAAGAAAAAGGAGTAGTTTTAAGTCCTTAGTTTTTGAGTCCTCAGTCCTCAGTAAGCGTTTTAAACTTCTGAATTTCGGCACTTGATACCGTAACCTGCTAGTTGAATTATTAAGTTTAATTAAACTCATCCCATTAAAAAAGCCGTTTCAATTTTATTGAAACGGCTTTTTTAATGGGAAATTTTAAAATATTTGGTTAGGTAAAGAGCAGATTCCGTATAAAGTGTGGAAATTCAGAAGTTTAAAACGCTTACTGAGGACTGAGGACTCAAAAACTAAGGACTTAAAACTACTCCTTTTTCTTCTTTACA
>JALZUY010000100.1 GCA_023301395.1 Nonlabens sp. | reverse complement strand
CCTATTTTAAAAATAAGGGTTGGTAAAACCTGTTATTTTCGCCGTCCTAAAAAATAGAAAAGATGAGCGCAACTTGGTATGAGTGTAAAGTAAAGTATAGAAAATTTGATGAGGCTACGGCTACACAAAAGGTGAAAACAGAGCCTTTTCTAGTAGATGCGATCTCTTATACTGAGGCCGAAAGTCGCATTACTAAAGAAATGGCCGCTTATCTTCCTGAAAGTGAAGAAATTAAAATCACTAACATCAAAGTAGCAAACTTTGCTGAGATTCACCCTTTTGAAAATACAGACCGCTGGTTCAAATCTCGTGTTTCCTTAATCGCCTTTGATGAGGAAAGTGGTAAAGAACGTAAGACCAACTTATATCTTCTCGTACAAGCTAACGATGTAAAAGAGGCTTATGAGAACACTGTTCTCGTCATGGCCGATACTATGGGAGAATATACCATTCCTGCAGTCTCAGAATCTCCTATTGCTGACGTGTTTCCTTATTTCACAGGTGAAGATGATGATATGGAACGTTTAAAAGCATTTGTAGCTATTAAGGATTCTGTACCGGTTTCTGTCGCTATGGATGAAGATTTAGAAATGAAAGACACGCTGGCTTCTCAAGAAGAGGAATAAGCACCTGTACTATTTTATACAAAGCCTAATGAATCTCGTAGAGTTGCATTAGGCTTTGTCTTTTCTATTAACTTTGAGGTATTGCAAGGTTTTAAAAGAAATCTATTATAGCTTACGCGAAAAAGCATACTTCAAGAACTACTAAAATCATAAGATCATGAACGATATTCAATGTCCCAATTGCCAGACTCCTATTGCAGTAAACACAGAGGAGTTCTTAGAAGGAAAAACTTTTGCGTGTTCTAATTGTGATGTTACCATAGGAAAAGAAGAAAAAACAGATCTCGATCAAGAAAAACTGGACTTATTCAAGAAGTTTACTAAAACTAAAAAGGAACGTACGTCCATAATTCCTTGTCCTGATTGTGGTACGGCAATATCATTTACTAAAATGGATGTTAAAAAGGGAACTTCTGTGGCTTGTAGTGGTTGTAAGACGAGTGTGGCCTTTGAGGGATAGTTTTGAATTGCAGTAATTGGTCTCAATTCTTCAGTTTGTTTTGATCTCGCTTTCGCGAAAGCGGATTTATTATAACTTTACTACTACTCTACAGTATCTTTAACATAAGTACCAGCTTGATACTTGAGGTATTCAAACAGTTCTTTTTTATCGAAATAATCTAGCTCGCCATCTTTGGTAATCTTCTCTATGGTTTTAGTTGTTACTTCTAGATTGTAATAAGGTGTTATATCATTTTCTATAGGTTGTAATGTTCTGGTAGTATGGATACTGGTACTTTTACCGTGATCATCTTTCTCTTCAAAATAATAATCAATTTCATAATCTCTCATTACTTCCTGTAGTTCTTCTCCTTTTCTAACTAGTAAATTGTACTCATTAGACCTATAGAGATTAAAAGATCTGTCTACCTGCCTATAAACTTTAAGACCTATAGTTTCTGAATCTGGTGCTATTCTATAGGGATTATACTCCACTTCAATGGCCGTTATATCTATGGCATCCATAATCCAACGCTTCTTTTCTATAAATGTAGACTCTATAGCTCCTGTCAAAGGGTTTACTATTAATAGATAAACATCTAAATCTGTTTGATCTACGACCTGTTTATTAATTCCTGGGATAAGTGCTATAGTTTTAGAATTAGAGACTTCTACAAAGCTTAGCAAGTCTTCATATACCTCATCTTTTGCTATACCTAGTTTAGTTAATAGAACTTCGTTTAAATATATGGTTCTTATTTTTCCTTGATCATCAATTTTTAAAAATTGTGGATCTTCAAAATTATCACTTAAATACTTAGTTAAAAGCCTATTATCTTCAACTTTCAAATTGATCGTAATTGAATTATCCATCGTAGTTTCTTCAAATACAATTTGTTGATGATCTATTAATTTGCCATTTAAATCATAAGTTACTAGAATAGATCCCAATATTTGGCCTTCTCCTATTCTGGTATGGACTATAAGCGTTTTAAAATCTCGTGACATATCTAAATTATAAGCAATACCACAGTTATACTGATATCCTGCTGTAAATAAATTAGGATATATCTTACCTAGTTGTAGTGTGTTTAATTCTTTCTTAGTTAGATTAATCATCTTTATATCATTTCTAAAACTCAAACTATCAATAAACGGAGCTTGTTTAATGGGAACACTTTTTATAAGCGTATGGAAATGAGAACTTAATGATTCATGGGTTAGACCATTTTCCTTCCACTCTATTTTTATAAAAACACGTTGGACTTCTTTCTTATCAGCAAGATCATTTTCTAAGTCTGCTATTAGAAATACTAAGTACATGGATTGATCTATAAACTGGACTTCGATATTTTGACTTTGATCTAAGTCAAAGATATTTTCAATTATTCTAGTTCCCTCATAAATACCATTGTTGGACTCCAGACTATTGAACCCATGTTTTTCTTTACTGGTTTGAAGCCAAGCACTAGAACCTGATTGTGATACATACATACTCCTTTCAGGATTGTTGAAGGTTTCTGCTATAAAATTACCGTATGCAAATTGCGGTTGCATGGTAATGGGTGCATTAATGGATGCTAACGTCCATAATTCATTATTAAATGAAGCGTTTACCAAAATGTAATTTTGATCCGTATAACTAAAAACTATTTCAAAAGCTTCTTTATCGAGTGTAATGGTTCCATTAATAGGCGTTATGACTTTACCGTTTTGTTGAATAGAGATGTTAACTTGATTTGAGTTGCTATCAATAGCAATATCTGTTGATTTCTTACAGCTTATAACTATTAAACATAATAAGATGATGAAACTGTATTTATTCATTAGCAATCTATTATTAAAGAAGTTGAAGATATTCTAGGGGCTTTAATGAAGCACAATATTCAACTATCAAGCTTCAAAGAATATGATTATTCTCCTTATCCAATATTTGGTACAGAAGGCAAAAGAGCAGAACAAGAATATATTTTTGAGATTAATGGGATCAACTTACCATTGGTTTATTGCATACAAGGAACTAAAAACTAAAGAAATATACAGTGTTAATTCATATATATAACTAGTTGTCAATAATTTACACTTATAATTAATTAATCAAGTGTTTCATACCGTTCATATTTAGAGTACATTTGGTTTTTAATAGTCAGACTGATTATCTGATTAAAATTGAAACACAAATTTTCGATTTATGACTCCAAATATTGATGGGTCCATAGACTATGGATTCCCCCTCTCAGATAATGAGGCCTCCTTTACGCTTGGCTTCAAAGAACTCATTTTCCTAGCTTTCATTCTATTTTTTGGTTTTTGCGGATTTACAGTTTGTGTAGATAAAATCTATTCTGAAGATGCTGTTAAAGAAATAGAAAGTGTCACAGTGCATAACAGAAGTATCAGCAGCGTCGACCTCCCAAAGCCTACTTATAAGGGTTATCAAATGACTATCAAATAATAAGTTTGTAATTAGGCATCTTCTTGCTAACTTAGGTGTAGTGATTGATTCTTTCAGAAATATTATAGAGAAATCGGTGTTTGGCGTATGCAGTGCACTTGGTGCTAAAATGGGCATAGCCGTGTCTAGAGTACGGCTCTATTTTCTCTATCTGTCGTTCGTGACTTTAGGGTCTCCGATAATATTTTATCTCATCTTGGCATTTTGGCTTAATTTTAGACACTATCTACGTAAAGGCTATAGCCACATGATTACCAGATAAGTCAAGAACAGCACGCTATGAAATCGGAAGAATTACTTTCTGCACTTATTCATCTCTCAAAAGTTGATAATTATTTTGATCAATTTGAGTTTACCTATATCTTAAAAGTAGGTAGACATATCGGGATGGATGACCAGAAGGTAGAGAGTATGATTAAAAATAATACGCGTCTAAAGTTATCTATTCCAGAAAGTGAAGAAGAAAGAATAGGCATCATGTATTACATGTTATTCCTCATGAAAATAGATACTATTATTCATGTCAATGGTAACATCTTAACTGGTGATTTCAAAAAACTTAATTATGGGGTCGTGACCTGGAAAATGGATAGATCGGA
>JALZUY010000099.1 GCA_023301395.1 Nonlabens sp. | reverse complement strand
CGTGCTCTTCCGATCTCAAGCCTCGTGCGTTTTCGTCTCGTGCATTTCGAACTCAATATTTGTAATCCGAACCACTAAATAAAGTAAATCCAACATATTGTAAATATTACATACTATCATACTCCTTAAAGACAAGTCAAGCTTTTAAAGCATCTCGCATAGATTTAGACGATGCCAACACAAATAGTTGGCATGTCAAATCTCAAAACTTCCTGCCACAGCGTACAAACCAATTGAATTACAAAATACCGTCTTCCTTTGAGGGAAGATAAGAGTTGGGTATTCGCAAGCTATTTTTAAATTCTAAAATAAGTGCTTTTCAACCACTCCTTATACTACATCGACAATCGAAGTAGTATCAGTCCTCGCCTATTCATAGGAAGGGAGCTTTTTTAAAACTCTAATATTCAAGAAACCAACATACCAAGTATTTATCTGGGCATGTTGGGTTGAATTCTATATCCTATGGATTTATTACATTTACTGCAAACAAAATATCATCCAAAGCAAAAGACAAAAATTCATTTATATCATTCTCCTCATTCTAGCGGGAGAAGCAAATTTTATATTACCATTTGTACTCGCTCGAGTTTTTAGACCTACGGTGCTTGACGTCTATAGTTTAACTAACGTTGAACTAGGAACCTGTTTTTCCATTTATGGAATTGTAGCTTTTGTGTCTTATGTATTAGGCGGTAGTCTTGCAGACAAATATCAACCTCGATTATTAATGTCATTATCATTAATACTCACTGCGGCAGGTGGAATTTACATGTCTACCTACCCATCATTCTATAGATTGACTTTACTTTATGGATATTGGGGTTTTACTACTATTTTCTTATTCTGGGCAGCCATGATAAAAGCAACCAGAGTTTGGGGTGGCGAGAAAAAGCAAGGCCTTGCATTTGGACTTTTAGATGGTGGACGTGGCTTGGTATCTTATGCTTTTGGAGGATTAGGTATTTTAGTTTTTTCAGCTTTTTTAGTGAGTGAGATTGACGTCGCTTCTTTTATAGAACGACAAGATGCTTATAAATATGTGGTTCAAATATCATCAGCTATTATTGCTTTTATAGCAGTATTAGTATTCTTATTTATTAAAGATGCACCTGCAGTTGCCCAACAATATGAATCAGTATCTTGGAAACAGTTACTTAAAAACTATCTGAAAGTTCTCAAATTCAAGTCGGTATGGTTATTAATGATCATTATTCTTTGTGCTTATACTGGTTATAAAATCACCGATTTCTACTCGCAATTTGCTAACGAGATTATGGGCTATGATGAAGTTGCAGCGGCAGGAATAGGAACAAATCTATTAGGAATACGCATCTTTATTGGTATCATTATCGGCTTGCTAGCAGATAAAACTAAATCCTCACTGATGATGATTATTGGTTTTACAATAACGATTGTATCTGGTGGCTTATTTGCTGCTGGTTTTATAGATGCAACATCAACTGTTCTTTTTTGGTTTGCCATTATTGCTACAGCAACTGGTGTTTATGCTTTTAGAACATTATACTTTGCTGCGGTTCAAGAAGGTGAAATACCACTGGCAGTTACAGGAACTGCAGTAGGCGTGATCTCGTTAGTAGGTTACACACCTGATATTTTTATGGGACCAGTAACTGGTTATTTTTTAGACAACTATCCAGGATTATTAGGATTTCAATATGTATTTTCAATGTTGGTTGTATCTGCGATCATCGGACTTGTGGCTTCTGTTACTTTTTATAGGTATTCTAAAAAAACGGTAACATAAGTATTAGTAATGAAAATCACTTAAAAATAATATGTTACATTTATTAATATATAAAATTTGATTGTACCACGCTTTCGCGAAAGCGTAAACAAAAAAAGCAACCTTCTCAGGTTGCTTTTTTTTATAAGAATTATAGAACTCTATTTAGGATCTAATATCAATTCTACTCGAGCTAGCAAGTCTTCATAATGATACTTGTTTAACTGATTAGACGCTGCATTTCTCTTACTACGCAACGTAGATTGTAGTGTCTTTAATTCACCTCTAACTAAAGCTCTCACATCACTTTGCGAAATATTAAAAGAACTGCGACTAGGTGATGTTGTCATTAAGTATTCCATGCGTTCCACATAAACTCTTTGTAGATTTCTTTTATAGATATCCGTTTTAGCTTTAGTAAAAATTCCTTTTCTCACATCTTGTAACATCTCCAGTGCTGAGTAATAATCTGTATCAACAGTTTCTGAATTAATCAATCTACCTATACGGTCTAAGCTTAGAATATTGTTCAATTGACGTGCTTGTATTCCTCTAAGATTATCAAAATAGCCATCAGGTTGTACGTTTTTCATGATATTTTCATCAATCAACCATGTAGGTGTATCAAATACATTTTCCTTAATCCATTGTACAGATTCTTTTTGAGTTTGCTTATCTACAGTATTATAAACCGTTCCAGCTTGTGTAGGTTTCTTAAGATCTTCATTAACACCACCTACGTTAGTCACTACGTGTCCTGCATATCTAGAATAAACACCTAACAATTCTCTGTAAAGCTCTTGTAAATCTGCATAGTTATCAGTCTGGTCAGAAGTCCATTGTGGTAGGTTCTTTGCTACATACTTTAAGTTTTTCATTCCATAAGTACTGGCTTTTACAGGATCATTACCTATAGATTCTGTTTGTGATTGTGGATCAAATCTACTTCTTTGACGTCCAAATTTATATTTAGGATCTCCAGCTTTTTCCATGATCCAACTATTCAAAGTATTTACTTCTGCCTCTGGAGAAGTAGCATTAGGAATCACTCGATAACCCCAATTTGTGGCATAGTGATCATAAGGTCCCATTTGGCGTACAAATCTGATGTTCTCATCTCCTGGTTGTGCGATGTAATTGTAACGTGCATAATCCATTAAACTCGCAGCAATTCCATTCTCTTGAGTAAAAGCACCATTTCTATAATCTTCAACATCATAAGCATAACTAGCTGCCATGTTGTGTGGAAATCCTAAAGCATGTCCTACTTCATGAGCGATAACTTGACGCATCATCTCTCCTATTTCTTTTGCATCAGTATCTAATGTACGTGCACTAGGGTTTGCTGCTCCAGTTTCAAGTAAATATCTGTTTCTGTAAGATCTTAAATGATTGTGGTACCAGATAATGTCGCTTTCTATAATCTCTCCACTACGTGGATCGCTTACTGATGGACCTACCGCATTACGTGTCGTACTTGCTACATAACGCACTACTGAATATCTAATATCTTCTGGTGAGAATTCTGGATCTTCCTCTGATGTAGGTGCATCTCTTGCAATAATCGCGTTCTTAAAACCTGCCGTTTCAAATGGTTTTTGCCAGTCTTCAATTCCTTGTTTGATATATTTTTTAAGGCTTTCTGGTGTTCCTGGATCTAGATAATAAATAATAGGCTTGATAGGTTCTACTAACTCGCCACGTGCATAAGCTGCTGGATCTTTAGGTTCTAATCTCCATCTACGTATATATGTTTTCTGATCTGCTTTTAAAGCTTTACTTGAATAATCGATTTGATTCATTGTAAAAAAACCAACTCTTGGATCAAATAATCTAGGCTGCATAGGTACTTCTGGTAACAATATCATAGACTGATTGATTTGCATACTTATAGAGCCTACTGTGCTATTTGATGGTGGCTCAGCAGCGGTATAGGTAAAGTCTTGTTTTACCTCAATATTTTCTGGAAAAGACTTTACTGAGTTGATAAAACTTCTAGATTTATCAAGTCCTCTTACTTTATACTGTCTTCTTAGTCTAGGGTTTAATCCACCTATAGAAGGTACATCTGTACTTAAAAATTTAGTGACATCTACAACTACTGCTGTAGAGTCTTGATTAAATGTCATGATATCAAAAGCATACATGGTAGGCTCATAATTATTAACTCTTACAGAATTGCTAATAGCCGCATTTGCATCTAGAGCAACTTCAGAGTATGATTTCACTTTAAGTAATATCTTATCTTGAAAGCGTTCCCAAGAAACGACTTGCTGATTGGTCTTACTACCAGCATTCATAAAGCCACCACCTAAGTTAGAAGGGATTTGAGCTATACGTGTTACCCATAACATGTCTTTCTCAAGCATATTGTTAGGTATTTCATAGAAAAAACTTTCATCTACCTGGTGAGTCTTAAACAAACCATCATCAGTTATTGTAGCGGCAGTAATAACCTTTACATAAGGTTTGAATTTAGATTTTTCTTTGCTACTTTTTTCCGTATTTGTTTTTGCTGCAATTGCTTTTTGGGCAGGTTTACAGGAAGTAACTAGCACAAAAAAAAGCATTATTACAATGAGTAAGCTCGACTTTTTCATAAGTTTAGATTGGTATAGATAATTAATAAAGTACAAAATAATGCTTCTATTCCTTCTTCTTATAAACGCTATGAAAAGGTTAACAAAACTATATTTAAGATTACATAGTTATATAAAAATTGTATATCATTAAAAATCATAATATTGTTCTATGAAAACTACACACATTCTGTTCTTCTTAGTCACTTATCTTATGACTATTTCTTGCAATCAAGCTCAAGAGATAATAATAGTTGATGAACGTTTTCATATCAAAGTAGTAGACTTAAAAGAAGAACAGCTTAAATTATACTGGAAAGATAGTACCGGTGTTACATTAAAAAGTTTTGATAATTTAAAGAAATATACCGTTCATCATAACGACAGCCTTGTATATGCCATGAATGCTGGCATGTATTTAAAAGATTATAGTCCGCAGGGATTATTTATTGAAAATCATGCTATTCATAAAAAATTAGACACTACAATAACTGGTTATGGTAATTTTTATTTACAGCCCAATGGTGTTTTCTATCTTACAAATGACAATAATGCTCATGTCACTTCCACTAGCAAGCTTAAAGAACTAGATAATATCATATATGCCACACAATCTGGACCTATGCTAGTTATAGATGGTGATTTACATCCAGCATTTAATGAAGGATCAAAGAATGTTCACATACGCAATGCAGTTGGTATATTACCCGATGGGCGCGTTCTATTAGTCCTTTCTAAGGAAAAAATAAACTTCTACGATCTTGCCACTTTCTTTAAAAACATAGGTTGTAAAAACGCCTTGTACCTGGATGGATTTGTTTCAAGAATTTATGATCCAGAAAATAAAGTAGAGCAAATGGATAGTAAATTTGGTGTTATGATAGGAATTACAAAATAGATGAAATTACTTAGAACAATAGATTTAGTACTCACGAGATTTGGTAACATAAAAGCCATGGAACGTACTCATGTGGACGATTTCACAGAAAACAAAATCAACAGTATTCAAGGAATTCTTATAGCAGACAGTGATCAAGGTGAATTATTTGTAGCATTTCAAGAGCTTGCTGGTTATGAATTCTTAGTACTCACAGTCCTCTCTAGTTTTGATATTAAAACGATTAAAGGCGCACAACTTCATTTTTATAATCCCGACATAGAAGGCGCTATTCTTGAACTAGATTCAGACACCCGAGAAATAGAAGCTGATTATTCTAATGTCTCAAATCGATTTATTACTAAAATTGACTTTATACTATCTCAAGAAGATATTCAGTTCATTCTCAAACCAGAGGCAACTCAAGTAAACCTATTGTTCAAAAAGAATAAGTATTCATTTAAGATACTTAAAGAAGCAATCATTGAACAGTTGCACGATCTAACTTCTTAAAATATAATGCCTTTTATGAAGTCTTTGAGGCTAGGCTATTACGCTTTCGCGAAAGCGTATAAAAACTGAACAATCTACTGCTAAAATCATTGCCCATTTAAAAGAGAAGTGTAACTTTACTCTTATGACTGAAGTGGAAATTCTTGATGAAAATAAACGGATTGCCCAAGGCTATAAAAACCTCCTGAAGATAAGCTATCAAGCGCTTACTGATGAAGATAAAAAACTGATACGCAAGGCATTTGATATTGCCGTTGAAGCTCATGCACCACAACGTCGCAAATCTGGTGAGGCATACATATTTCATCCCATTGCCGTTGCAAAAATAGTCGCTAAGCAAATAGGGCTGGATGCCACTGCTATTGCTGCTGCCTTACTCCACGATGTAGTTGAAGATACAGATTACACACTAGCAGATATTGAGAGACTTTTTGGAGAAACAATAGCCAAGATTGTTGATGGATTAACTAAAATCGCTCATCTTAAAAAAGATGCCGATATTTCTCAACAAGCAGAGAATTTCCGTAAAATGTTGTTGACTCTTAATGATGATATAAGAGTGATCATTATTAAAATTGCTGACCGATTGCATAACATGCAAACCATGGACAGCATGCCTGATTATAAACAGGTCAAGATTGCCAGTGAAACTTTATACATATATGCTCCTATTGCTCACAGACTGGGATTGTACAATATTAAAACAGAGCTTGAAGATCTAGGTCTTAAATATACTGAGCCCGATGTTTTTAATGATATTCAAAAATCCATTAAGGATTCTAAGGAAGAACAAGATCAATTTATAAAAGATTTTGCACTTGTGATAGATGAATCATTGCAAAAAGAAGGACTGGAATATGATATTAAAGGTAGACCTAAATCTGTCTTTTCTATACGTCGCAAGATGATGAAACAAGGTGTAAGCTTTGATGAGGTCTATGATAAATTTGCGGTACGCATCGTTTATCGTAGTGATCGAGCAAACGAAAAATTTCTAGCTTGGAAAATTTATTCCATAGTTACAGATCACTTTAGACCCAATCCTGTACGACTACGTGACTGGATAAGTAGTCCTAAATCTACTGGTTATGAAGCGTTACACATTACCGTTATGGGACCCGATGGTCGCTGGGTAGAGGTACAAATACGTAGTGAACGCATGCATGAAATCGCTGAGAAAGGATATGCTGCACACTATAAATATAAACAAGGTAATGAGGAAGATGGGCTTGATGTATGGCTAGATCGATTACAAGACGCTCTAGAAAATGCTAATTCAAATGCTGTAGATTTTGTAGAAGAATTTAAGTTGAATCTTTATAGCAAAGAAATATTTGTATTTACTCCTAGAGGTGAGTTGAAATCCTTGCCCAAAGGTTCCACTCCTCTCGACTTTGCATTTAGTATACATACTGAAGTAGGTTTAAAAACTCGTGGCGCTCGCGTGAACGGTAAACTAGTTCCATTATCACATGAATTAAATAGTGGCGATCAAGTAGATATTATTACTTCTGAGAATCAAAAACCAACTAAGAACTGGTTGGACTATGCTACCACAGCTAGAGCGAGACAAAAAATTAAGTCTGCTTTAAAAGACGATCAAAAACATATTGCTATAGATGGTAAAGCTTCTTTAACTAGAAAGCTTCGTTCATTAAAGATTCCGTTAGATGAAAAATCTGTGAATCAAATGGTGAACTTTTTTAAGTTAAAAACCAGTCACGATTTGTTCTACCGTATAGGTCTAGGAACCATCGACAATAAAATGATAAAAGAATATGCAAACAGCCGCAGTAACGCGCTATATTCTTTTATTAAAGACATTTCATTGGTTTTCT
>JALZUY010000098.1 GCA_023301395.1 Nonlabens sp. | reverse complement strand
TGGATCTCACAAATCAACAAGCCACGGCCGATTTTTTTGCTACTGAAAAGCCAGAATATGTCTTTCTTGCCGCTGCCAGTGTAGGTGGAATAGTGGCAAATAATACCTATCGCGCAGATTTTATTTATAAAAACCTCATGATTCAGAATAACGTGATTCATCACAGTTATTTGAATGATGTAAAGAAATTACTCTTCTTAGGAAGCACGTGCATTTATCCTAAAATGGCACCACAACCTATGCCAGAAAACAGTTTACTTACTGGTCCATTAGAATACACGAACGAGCCTTATGCGGTTGCAAAAATTGCTGGTATCAAGATGTGTGAGAGCTATAATTTGCAATATGACACTAACTTCATATCAGTAATGCCTACTAATTTGTACGGTCCTAACGATAATTTTGATCTTGAGAAATCTCATGTTCTTCCTGCATTGATTAGAAAAATGCATCTAGGTAAATTGCTTATGGAGGGAAAAAAGCAAGAACTATGTGAAGATTTAGGTGTTGATAATTACGCTGCTGCAAAAGCGGAATTACAAAAAAACGGTATCACAGAAAAAGGCATTGCTCTATGGGGAACAGGTTCTCCTAAACGTGAGTTTTTATGGTCACATGATATGGCAAAAGCCTGTGTCTATCTTATGGAAAACAAGAGTTTTACTGATGTAAAAGGAACAGAAAAAGACATAAGAAACACACATCTCAACATAGGAACTGGTGAAGATATTGCTATAAAAGACCTAGCAGAGATGATTAAAACTACCGTAGGTTATCAAGGTAATCTCGATTGGGATGCTACAAAACCAGACGGCACACCACGTAAGCTTACTAATGTGTCAAAACTCCACAACCTAGGCTGGAAACATGAGGTAGATCTAGAAAAAGGTGTGGAGATGATGTATGCGGCTTACATAGAAAAATAAAATATTGTTATCTAAATTATTTAAATCTGTAGAAATATCAAGATATTTCAATAACGCAATGTGGCTTTTAGTAGAAAAAGGCGTGCGAATAATTGATGCTTTTTTTATAGGGATATGGATAGCAAATTATTTAGGGCCCAATGACTATGGTATTCTAAGTTATTCAGAATCTTTTGTGTATTTGTTTACCGCCATAGCTGGACTAGGTTTAGATCAAATCGTAGTAAAAGAACTTGTAAAGACTCCAGAAAAAAGAGATCAAATTATTGGTACATCTTTGATATTAAGGTTTTCAGGTTTTTTTGCAATGATGTTTATAATGATGCCAGTTCTTTATTATCAACAAGAAAGTACAACGACACTTTACATTATAGGACTTCTTTCAATGTCAGTAGCTTTTCAAAGTTTTAAAATAATTGATTTTTATTTTCAAAGTGAAGTTAAAAGTAAATACACGGCAATATGTAACATCATTGTTGTGGGTTGTCTAGCCTTATTAAAGGTTTATTTTATATTATTTGAATACTCTTTATTATGGTTTGCATTTGCTATTCTTCTAGAATGGTTTTTACTAACTATAGCCTACATAATTATCTATAAAGGGCAAAAATTAGATCCTCTAAATTGGGGTTTTGATAAAAAAATAGCTGTAGAACTTTTTAATAAAGGAAAATTATTGATATTGGGCTCTGTTGCAGGAGCTCTTTACATGAAAATAGATCAAGTTATGATCAAGCAATTCATGAGCGAGTATGAGGTAGGTATTTATAGCGTCGCTGTTAAACTTACAGGTGTATGGCTTTTTATTACAGTTATTATTACACAATCTATTTTCCCATCGTTAGTTGCTTTAAGGAAAAAAAGTAGGATAGAATTCATTAATAGATTACAAAAATTATATGATTTATTAATGAAAATCGCTGTTTCTGCATGTATACTTTATACTTTTTTTGGGTCTTTGATGGTTCAATTACTATTTGGTGAAGAGTATGCGGCAAGTAGTGATTTGTTAAGTGTTTATATTTGGTCTATAGTTTTTGTCTTTTTAAGCAACGCCTCATGGGGTTATTATCTTAATGAAGGATTAGAAAAGTTAGCGAGTTTTAGACTTATCTTAGGCGCCGTATTAAACATATCATTGAATATATATTTAATTCAAAATATCGGTTTGATAGGAGCAGCCTATGCTACTTTGATTTCATATTCCGTATCAAGCTATTTTATAAATTTTTTCTTCAAAAAAACAAGAGAAAATTTTTATTTACAAACCAGGTCTATTATTAATATTTTCAGACCTAAAACATGGATCAAACCATTATGAGTGAGGTTATTAAAAGAGAAGAATTAAAAACGTTGGAGTTTTCTATCGATCAAATTTGTACTTTGTTTTTTTATGGAGATAGAGTTGTTAGAGGCGTTAATAGTGAATATATCGAGCAAGTTAATGATATGATGTCTGGCGGTATGCTGGATGAGTTGATTACTAAAAAACTATTTGTAAAAACATGGATTTCTGATTTAAAAATAGAGGGTTTTGATTTAGTTATTGAACATGAAAACATAGAGTTTTGGAATTACCCATATGAGTGGTCGTTCTCAATGCTTCAAGATGCAGCAAATACGGTTTTAGATTGTAATGAAGTTGCAAACAAATATGGATATGAATTATTTGATGTACACGCTTTTAATGTAGTTTTTAACATGGCTCAGCCGGTTTATGTAGATTTCGGGAGTTTTATTAAAGTAGATACTAGAAACGGAAAGGCTTGGACTGGTTTTAATAATTTTTACAACTCCTTTTACATGCCTTTGTATTTATATAATAAAGGTTTTTCTGATCTATCAAATAGTATTTACTTATATAATGGTTTCTTTAGTGATAAAGATCTCTTTTTGTTAAGACATAAATATTCAACCTTTTTAGGTTCTTCAATAGGTGATAAGTTATTTAAGTTACACAACGGTAAACGCAGACTTTCTGCCGCGAGATATTCAAGAGTAATTGATAAATACGGTAAGCATAATAAGATAGATCTGATCTTAAAATTAAAAAGAACATTTCAAAATTTATATTCTACAAATAAGGCTAGAAAAATTATTAAGAGTGTTTCTAAAAGTAGAGTAGATTCCTACTGGAAAGATTATCATAATGATAAAAAACCTTCAGAAGATAGAAGGTTTTTGAGGATTACCGAAGTAATAAAAAATAATCTTAAGGATGGAAAATCTTTAATAGAACTTGCCAGTAATCAAGGAAAATTCGCAAATTTTGTATTAGAAAACACTCAAATAACTAAGCTCATTGCTACAGATTATGATAAGAATGCTTTAGATCATATTTATAAAAGAAACCAAGGTCGAGAAGATGTTTTACCATTGCTTTATGATTTTGTAAGACCCAATAACCGAAGTAACACTAGGATTGTTAGTGATAGAATAGAAGGGGATATCGTTATGGCTTTAGCAGTAACTCATCATCTTATTCTAACTCAAGATGTTGGTTTGTCACACATTTTCAATGTTTTAGAATCCATAACATCAAAATATATTATTGTAGAATTTATGCCTTTAGGACTCTATTCTGGCGATATGAATAATATTCCACCTGTTCCAGAGTTTTATACGCTAGAATGGTTTAAAGAAGCTTTCTCGGATAAGTTTGAATACATATTAGATGAAGAAGTTGATATTAACAGACATTTGTTTGTGGGTAGGTTGAAATAATTAGCGCTTAAAAAGCAAAGTATAATAATTGAAGAATGTAAAGTACATTATTCTGTAGATGCTGTGTTGAATACATTTATTAATTTTTTTTAAATAAAGCATTTGTGTTATTAAGAAATTTCTTCATATTTATTTATTTATTAATAACAGTATTTCTGTTTACAACCTTAGACACATCTATTTCTTTGTGGATAAGCTTCATGGTGAACGCATTAATTCTTACGTTTATAACGTATTATCATATTTTCATAGAACGTAAATACAGTCCTTTTCTAAGCACGTATATCGTCTTTAATTATTTGTTCTTTTTAGTAGCTCCTTTAGCTCAAATTAATGAGTTTAATTCCATGGAAACTCCAGTATTCACTCATAATTTTCCTTTTTCTGAGCTTACTTTTATTAAAACAAATGGACTCATAGCTATTTTTCATATTGTCTTCTTTCTTTTTTATGTTGGTTGTAAGGGGTATATAAAAGCTAAGAAGGTTGAATTGGTTAGTAAACCATATTCTTTATCGAGTATATCAGTATTTGTTATTTTAAGTATTCTAGTGCTTGTAATAAATTATAGTTTTTTCCTTGATGAGTTAGCTAGACCTAGCTGGATGAAATCAACATACAATGTTAGCTATCTTCTTATTGTTAAGAAAATCCTTTTCTTACTGCCTTTGTCAGGCGTTATTCTTTGTTTAGAATACCGCAAACACACAAAAATTAATACCCAAAAATGGATTATTGTTATGCTCCTGTTACTTGCATGTATAACTTTATTATTGCTCTTTAAAAACCCTTTAACAGAGAAAAGAAACGCGCTAGGACCTATTTATTTATTACTCATATTCTTATTTTTTCCTAAACTGCTAAACAGCAATGTGAAGTCTACACTACTTTTATTTGTAGTGATGATTATAGGTTTCCCGCTTTCTCAGTTTTTAACACATGTAGATTATGGATTTGGTGAGATATTAAGTAATCCTAGTTTACTGTTTGCAAAAAACCAATTGAGTGAAGGTTATATGTCATTAAATTATGACGCCTTTATTAATATAGGAGTAGTGATAGAGCACGTAGAGTTTGACGGGCTTTCTTATGGTTATCAGCTATTGAGTGCATTATTGTTTTTTGTGCCTAGAAGTTTATGGATTGGGAAACCAGACGCTTCTGGATTAATTGTAGGTAACCATGTTATTGATCACTATGGTTTTAATTTTGCGAATCTGGTGTAAGAAGGTCAGTGCTTGTGGCTGTGATAAGCGCATAAAGGTAAGCCACTGTTTAATGCGATTGGGCAGGTACTTCTCTTTATCACCATGGGTCTGGATAAATAGATACTCGGTCATCAGATCCAGTGTTTGTGGCCAGCTATAAGGCGCCTCTTTCTCTTTGATTACCTGCGCAAGATTAGGCATCGCGAGTGCGCCACGACCAATCATAAGGCGATCACAACCACTGATCTCCATGCAACGTTTAGCATCATCAAGGGTGAAAATATCACCGTTGGCGGTGACCGGGATATTGATCGCTTCACGTATCTTTGCAATCCAATGCCAGTGAGCAGGGGGTCTGTAGCCCTCCTCTTTGGTACGCGCATGCACCGCAAGTTCGTCGGCGCCCGCTTCGGTTATCGCCTGAGCATTTTCAATGGCTAGGGTTTTATCATCGTAACCAAGGCGTATTTTAGCGCTTAATAACTGATTGGTTGGCATGATGTCGCGTACCTCTTTGACAATTTTATACAATGTCTCAGGGGATTTTAATAACACCGCGCCACCTTTACTTTTATTTACCGCTTTTGCTGGACAGCCAAAGTTCAGGTCGATGCCATCGGAACCAACATGCAGTGCTTTACTGGCATTCTCTGCAAGACAGTTTGGATTTTGGCCGAGTAACTGAATGCGCACCGGTGTTCCTGCTTCGGTTTTACTGCCGTTATAAAGCTCAGGACTGACACGACGAAATACCTTGGCAGGTAAACGAAGTTCGATAACACGCACAAACTCGGTCACGCAGAGATCGATTCCACCAAGTGAAGTTAACAACTGACGCATATGGTGATCCATTACGCCTTCCATCGGGGCAAGGGTGACTTTCATGACTATCGCTACTCGAAATAAAAAGGAACGCAGTATACCTGTTACCCTCAGCGTTACAAGATGCGCGACAGAGTTGATGATTGATGCTGAAATAAAACGACTAATCAATGATAATTATTCACGCGCTAAAAAACTGCTGCAAAAAAACAGAAAGATATTAGATAAAATTGCACTTACTTT
>JALZUY010000097.1 GCA_023301395.1 Nonlabens sp. | reverse complement strand
GATGATGACGATGGAGTTTTAACTAAAGATGAAGATCCAGATCCTAATGGTGATGGAAATCCTAGTGATGCTAGAGATACAGATGAAGATGGCATTCCTGACTACCTAGATGCAGATACCGCTATAGTCCCTACTACATAATAAATAGTCCTACTATTGAATAACACAAAGCCTTTAATTAGGCTTTTTGTTTATTCAGTTTTTTGCGATTTTCACAAATATTAATTCTGAATTAAACATATTTCACCAATTATGATGTGAAATACACTATATCATTGTCTTGAATTTAAAAACTTAAGATTATGAAATCTATTGCAATTTGTATCATCGCTTTATTTGTATCTCTATGTTGTCTAGCTCAAAACAATAGAGTAACATCGTCAGAACAATTTGAGGAAAACCAAAATATACCCTATATCAAAATAGGAGCTGGTTACTGGATGCCTACTGGAGATTTATCTAAATTTCTAAATAATTCTCCTTTCTTTGAATTAGGAATAGTAATTCCTGATGATTTATATAGCAGGAGTTTTGAAATAGGTGTGCAACTCGTAGTGCCACAACAGGATAATTTCTTTTTGCTACGCGATAATAATGAGGACTTTGAAATAGAAGCAACTACAGTGCTAAACGCTTATTTAAAGCTCAATAAGTATATCTGGGAAAAAGATAGGAATCGATTAGAACTCAGTTTTGGATTAGGAATTTCTTCTATATTCTTAGATCCAGTAACAAGGGCTGGTGATGAAGCACTGGATTATGATAATATCAATTCTTTTCTGGTGGCACCTGGAATGTCTTACACCTTTAGCTTCAAGGATAAGTCAATAGTACAATTATCCTTTGATATGCAGTATACACCATTTAAAATGGAACGTGGGACAACGAAAGATTTAAGTTCATTCAGTTTGTTGCCTAAAATCGCTTATCGCTTTTAAATACACTTTAAAATATTTTTAAGAAAATAGAAAGCAAAAAAAAGTCCTTAGAGTAAAACTCTAAGGACTTTTTCAATTACAATGATAAGAGAATTACTTTCTACCTATTACTTTTTCAGCTTTTAATGCGATATTCTCAGCATTCAAACCATATTTTTCTAACAATTGAGCTGGTGTTCCACTTTCTCCAAATGTATCTTGTGTTGCCACAAATTCCTGTGCAGTAGGATGGTGCATAGATAACGTACGTGCTACACTTTCACCTAATCCACCTAAGAAGTTATGCTCTTCGGCAGTAACGACACAACCTGTTTTCTTTGCGCTTGCTATTATAGCAGCCTCATCAAGAGGTTTAATTGTGTGAATGTTGATTACCTCTGCACTAATTCCTTTTTCGTTAAGAGTTTTTGCAGCTTCTAGAGCTTCCCAAACTAGGTGACCAGTTGCTATGATAGTAACATCAGTTCCTTCTTGAAGTGTTACCGCTTTTCCTATTTCAAATACTCCATTCTCTGGAGTGAAGTTAGCCACTTTAGGACGGCCAAATCTTAAATAAACAGGTCCGTGATGTTTCGCTATCGCAAGAGTAGCCGCTTTAGTTTGATTGTAATCACAAGTATTGATTACTGTCATACCTGGAAGCATTTTCATAAGACCTATATCTTCTAGAATCTGGTGCGTTGCTCCATCTTCTCCTAAGGTAAGACCCGAGTGAGAAGCACAAATTTTCACGTTCTTATCTGAGTATGCGATGCTTTGTCTAATCTGGTCATAAACACGACCAGTAGAGAAGTTTGCAAATGTTCCTGTAAATGGAATTTTTCCACCTATAGTCATTCCTGCAGCAATTCCCATCATATTAGCCTCAGCAATACCTACTTGAAAAAAGCGCTCTGGATGATTTGCAGCAAATGCGTTCATCTTTAAAGAACCAGTCAAGTCAGCACAAAGTGCCACTACATTCTCGTTAGTCTTTCCTAGTTCAGTAAGTCCGTCACCAAAACCTGATCTCGTATCCTTATTTCCTGTGTTTTCGTAAATTTTCATATAATCATGCCGTTAGAACAGCGTGTTTTAATTAATAATCGCCTAAGGTTTCTGGATTCTGCTTCAATGCCTGAGCAAGTTGCTCATCATTAGGAGCAATACCATGCCACGCATGAGAACCCATCATAAAATCTACACCATTACCCATTTCAGTATGAAGTAGGATACAAACTGGTGTTCCTTTACCAGTAAGCGCCATTGCTTCATTCATTCCAGTAATAATAGCGTCCACGTCATTTCCTTTATTTACGGTAATAACGTCCCAGCCAAAAGCCTCAAACTTATTACGTAAATCTCCTAGCGCAAGAACTTGCTCTGTGCTACCGTCAATTTGTTGACCATTAACATCAATAGTAGAGATAAGATTGTCCACGTTATTTGCAGCAGCATACATAGCAGCTTCCCAGATCTGTCCTTCTTGTAGTTCTCCATCACCGTGCAGTGTAAAAACCATTTTGCTATCGCCGTTCAATTTCTTTACTTGGGCAGCACCTATGGCAACACTCATTCCTTGACCTAGGGAACCACTCGCAATACGCACACCAGGTAAACCTTCGTGAGTCGTTGGGTGACCTTGTAGTCTTGTGTTTAATTTTCTAAACGTACTTAATTCTTGAACTGGAAAATATCCAGCACGAGCAAGAACGCTATAAAAAACAGGTGAAATGTGTCCGTTTGAAAGGAAGAATAGATCTTCGTTTTTCCCATCCATATTAAAGCTAGGATCATGATCCATTACTTCATTATATAAGGTAACAAGAAATTCTGTACAACCTAGAGATCCTCCAGGATGTCCACTACTTACCGCATGTACTTGTCTCACTATGTCGCGACGTACTTGCGTTACTAAATCTTTTAAGTGCTGTGTATCAGCCATTTTAGGTTTTTTTGATGATCCTTCAAAGTTAGAGCCATTCCCGTTTTTATGTGGAATGAAACGACGTCACTTATTAACTAAAAAGAGTGTTTTGTAAACAATCAATAAAAAATTTAAGTAAAATAAAAACTAATTTTAAACTTGAATTTCTCTCATAAATAATAATGTCTATATAATTCCGCTTTCGCGAAAGCGAGATTATCAAATTCCTTTCTACTCATCACTAGTAAATAGTATCTTTGCAGTTCATGAAATTTGATTTACTACAAACTGATTCACAAAGTCAGGCGAGAGCTGGAGTTGTGCACACAGATCACGGAGCGATTGAGACTCCTATATTTATGCCTGTAGGTACTTTAGGTACTGTTAAAGGTGTACACCAGCGAGAGCTAGAAAATGATGTCAATCCAGATATTATTCTTGCAAACACGTATCATTTATACCTACGACCAGGAATAGATGTACTTGAGAAAGCTGGCGGACTTCATAAATTTATGAATTGGGAGCGTCCTATTCTTACTGATTCTGGTGGTTACCAGGTATATTCTCTAAGTGCAAATCGCAAGATTAAAGAAGAAGGTGTAAAGTTCAAGTCACACATAGATGGTTCTTATCACTTTTTCACACCAGAGCGTGCTATGGATATCCAGCGCAGTATAGGTGCAGATATTATAATGGCATTTGATGAATGTACTCCATATCCTTGTGAATATAATTATGCTAAACGCAGTATGCACATGACGCATCGCTGGTTAAAGAGATGTATTGAGCATTTTGATAAAACACCTAGTAAGTACGGTTTTAATCAGACCTTATTTCCTATTATTCAAGGTAGTACTTATAAAGACCTGAGGGAACAAAGTGCAGAGTTTGTTGCAAATTGTGATTTACCTGCAAATGCTATAGGTGGACTGTCTGTAGGTGAACCTGCAGAGGAGATGTATGCAATGACTGATATTGTTACTGCTGTGTTACCTAAAGATAAACCTAGATATCTTATGGGTGTGGGAACACCTATTAACTTACTAGAAAATGTAGCGCTAGGTGTAGATATGTTTGATTGTGTTATGCCTACACGTAATGGTCGTAATGGAATGATCTTTACAGCACATGGAACGTTGAATATGAAGAATAAGAAATGGGAAGCAGACTTTTCACCACTTGATCCGGCAAACCATGCATGGGTAGATACGGCTTATTCTAAGGCTTATGTAAGACATCTATTTACAGTGAACGAGATGCTGGGAAGACAAATCTGTACGATACACAATTTATCATTCTATTTATGGTTAATGAGAGAAGCTCGCAAACATATTATTGCTGGTGACTTTAGAACATGGAAAGACAAGATGGTAAAACAAATGGATAATAGACTCTAGTGCTTAAAATTCTAGATAAATACATACTTAAACAATACCTAGGAGCATTCTTGCTGCTGTTGTGCTTGTTCATACCTATTATGATCACTGTGCATATCGCAGAGAAGATAGGGAAGATACTGGCACAGGACATTCCGTTTGCTGAGGTAATGATGTATTTACTGGATTTTACTATTTATTTTTCTAATTTCTTATTTCCTATTTTCCTCTTTATATCTACCATGTTTTTTACTTCAAAACTGGCCAATAATACAGAGATTGTTGCTTTTTTAAGTTCGGGTGTTTCTTATAATCGTTTTCTACGTCCTTATATAATAGGAGCCGTTATTGTATGTGTAACCGCTTTAATCTTTAGTACCGTATTTGTGCCAGGCGCGGCAGCTGGTTTTAATGAATTTCAGTATAAATACTTTAAATCCGAGCGTGAGAAACAGACCAGTAACGTCTTCAGGCGGATCTCAGATAATGATTATGTATATGTGAGTAATTATCAATCCAAAAGGAAAACAGGATTTGATTTCACACTAGAGCATTTTAATGGTAATGAACTAGAGTATAAAATATATGCAGAGCGTATTAAATTTAGTGATAGTACTTATACCTTAAGTAATTACAAGAAACGTACTCTCAATGAATATGGTGAAACATTAATTGCCAAAACAAGACTTGATACTATATTGAATTTTGATATTGATGAACTAACACCATCATCTTACATTGCTGAGACGCAATCCTATAGTGAACTAATTGACTTTATAGAAAAAGAAGAAAGTCGTGGTAACGGTAATATGAATGTTTACTATGTAGAGAAACATAAACGTACCTCAATTCCTGTAAGCGCGGTGATTTTTACCATCATTGCGGTAGCAGTATCATCAGTTAAAAAACGAGGTGGAATGGGCGTGAACCTAGCGATAGGTCTATCTATTGCGATGTGTTATATGTTCCTGGATAAAGTTTTTGGTACTATTGCTGAGAAGAGTACCTCGTTTGAACCATGGATTGCCGTTTGGGCACCTAACATTTTCTTCGGTATTGTTGCATTGATATTGATACGTAATGCGCGACGATAGGCTTTTTAATTACCTGCATCTTCATTTTATAGTTTTTATTTGGGG
>JALZUY010000096.1 GCA_023301395.1 Nonlabens sp. | reverse complement strand
TTAAAGCAATCGTAGTTTTTACAGTAACACTACTTTTATGCGGCTGGATTTACACTTTATTTATTGACACTCATAGTAATTATTCTATGGAAATCCCTTGGAGTCTTTTACTTTATGCAATGCTTAGAATTTTTATCGCCTCCATTGCTATTATCGCACTGCAATATGTGATTTCTGTATTGATTTCTAATTTCATTTGGTCTTTGGTATTGGGTTTCGGGATGCTGTTAGGCCAATTACTTTTAAGTGATGCTGGTGTTAACCTAAGATGGTTTCCTTACAATTTTGTATTGACTAGCGGTGAAAATCCATCAGGTGGACAACTTGGTAAGTTCCTATTAAATGCAGAATGGTTAAGTATTATATATTCTATCATTCTTTTATTCATAGGCTTTAACTGGTATCGATTTAAAGGCTTTATCAATGCATTTTTCAAGAAACCTGGTCGTATGATAACTGCACTCGCAGTTCTTGTTATAGGTAGTTCTATATCTTATTACTTCATTAAAACTAATACACTAGAACCATTTCACAAGACTGTCATCAAAGGAATAATCAAGACTGACAAGTTGATCCCTAATATTTATATGGTAGATCAAATCACTAGTGACACACTTGCTATTATACCTGTAAAAGACAATTCTTTTAGGCTTGAGTATCAAGAGAATTTACCAGCTAACACCTACTTCTTATACTTTGCTAACTACACTCGTAGTCCAGTTTTTATGGGTACTAATGACAGTATTCAGATTACCTATAATCAATATGGAAATGAAAAAGGAAGTACCGGTATAACTGGAAATAGAATAACTGAAAACACCCAACGATTTAGTTATGGAAATTACAGCTATGCAAATTCCATGCTTACTAATAATTTAAGACTCAATGAACCCGATTTTTTCATGAAAAATATCATTGGTGATTATGAAACTGACATCAATGACTTAGAAAGTACGGTAAGTGTTGATCATATCGTTTCTAGAGAGGATTTCCTAGATATCTCCAGGCAACTTATTGCTGTGAGATATGCAAAGTACTGGAAAGATTATCTTAAGAAAAAAGAACTGTATTATCCTGACTTAGTAGTAAATGAAAGTACAGAAATTAAAAATCTATTAAAGCAAATAGATCTAAAGAAAGAAAGTTTAATGAGTGATAAAAGCTATCTCACTTATGTTACTAATGAATTAATGCAACGTCCAGAAATTAAGAACGATACTACTCTTAATATTCTAGATGCTATTTCTAAACAAGAAGCATCAAACTTTAAAGATAAGTGGCTATTCTCCACTTTAAATACAGAAATAGAGCAACAAACCGATAACGCTAAGCGAGATTCTATCTATAACAAATACATTTCTTCTATAGCCAGTCCTAGATATACAGCTTTAGTAAATCAAAAAAGATTAAGCTTTAATAAATTCAACATAGGTCAACCAGCAATAGACTTTACAACCTTTGATACAAGTGGAAAAGAATATACGCTGGAAAGTTTTGAAGGCAAGTTCTTAATGCTAGATACTTGGGCAAGCTGGTGTGCACCTTGTAAATTCCAAGAACCATTTTACGTACGCAAATACCATAAATATAAAAACCAAAACATCATCTTTGCCAGTGTAAACGTAGATAACAAAGAGAATAAATGGCATGAAGATCTCGTAGAAATGAATACAGACATTCTACAATTAAGAGCTCAAGATATAGATGCTTATATGGATTCTTATCAAATTAATGGAATCCCTAGATTTATCCTTATCGCACCAGATGGTACTATAGCAAATTCTGAATTCACATTTCCTAGTGATAAGAACTTTGATGTATTACTTAACGCAGCAATGGAAATTACAATTAAATAAAGCTATGAGCAAACAACCTAATAATCCATTACACGGCATTAAACTCGCCCAAATAGTAGAAGATCTCGTAGAGAAATTTGGCTGGAATGAACTGGGCGATCGTATAAGAATCAACTCATTTAATACAAACCCAACTATTAAATCTAGTTTAAAGTTCTTGAGACGCACGCAATGGGCACGTGATAAGGTAGAAGCACTTTGGGTAGAGACTTGCGCTCCTAATGAGGAAGAAGAATAAATAATACCAAAACCTTTTCCCTAGCCATAAAGGGTGCGTTTCTAGATTAGGACTATTAAATCATTGTAGAACTTGATTTTCCGCACTTGCCTGTACTGAGTTTATCCAAATGATGCAGAAACTGATTATTAAACTACTTCACTTTTAAACCATAAAAAAACCGAATCTATCATAAGACAGATTCGGTTTTTTTATAGTTTGAAATTCGAGTTCTAGTTCTAAAGCTCTAAACATTAAACAAGAAGTGCATCACATCACCATCTTGAACGATATATTCTTTTCCTTCTATTTTAAGTTGTCCAGCTTCTTTAACCTTAGCCTCAGATCCGTGTTCTACGTAGGTGTCGTACTTGATTACCTCAGCACGTATAAATCCTTTTTCAAAGTCTGTGTGGATTACTCCAGCGGCTTGCGGTCCAGTTGCGCCTATTTTAACGGTCCATGCTCTTACTTCTTTTACACCAGCTGTAAAGTACGTTTGCTGATTCAATAATTTATAAGCACTACGGATTAATTTTGCACTACCAGCTTCTTCTAGACCTATATCTGCAAGAAACATTTCGCGTTCTTCAAAATCCTCAAGCTCAGCAATATCAGCTTCTGTTCCTACAGCTAGTACAAGAACCTCAGCATTTTCATCCTTTACCATTTCACGTACTTGGTCCACATAAGCATTACCTGTCACGGCCGATGCGTCGTCCACATTACACAAGTACATTACAGGCTTATCTGTTATAAACTGTAAAGGTTTGATGAATTCCTCATGAATAGCTTCGTCAAAATCAATAGTACGTACAGATTTACCAGCCTCAAGAGCATCTTTAACTTTCATTAAAGCTTCTTCTTCTTTCTGTGCTTCTTTATTACCAGTACGAGCAGCACGTTTTACCTTTTCCAGTTTTTTATCTACTGTCTCGAGGTCTTTTAATTGCAACTCAATGTCAATGGTTTCTTTATCACTAATAGGGTTAATTTTCCCATCTACATGAATAATATTATCATTATCAAAACAACGTAATACATGAATAATAGCGTCAGTCTCACGTATATTTCCTAAGAACTGATTTCCTAATCCTTCTCCTTTACTGGCTCCTTTTACAAGTCCTGCGATATCCACAATCTCTACAGTTGCTGGAATAACACGCTCTGGATTCACCAGTTCTTCAAGCTTCTTCAATCTAGGATCTGGTACGTTTACTACACCTACATTAGGTTCAATAGTACAAAACGGGAAGTTGGCACTTTGCGCTTTGGCGTTAGACAGACAGTTAAAAAGGGTAGATTTCCCCACGTTAGGTAATCCTACTATTCCTGCTTTCATGTGTTGTAATGTTTGTTGTTATTTTGCTTTCGCGAAAGCGTGATTACATAATCAGCACCATCTCAAAACGCGTGCAAATATAAACCGATTCTTGCAATTTGTTACGCTT
>JALZUY010000095.1 GCA_023301395.1 Nonlabens sp. | reverse complement strand
TCTTGCATTAATTTTGCAGGGAAACGACTCGCTTCATATCGGGCTGGAATAACGGCAATAACTTTTAAACTCATTTTTAATAATTAAATGGATAGATATGATACTTACTTCTTCGATTCACAAGGATTCCTGCGGCTTTAAAAAGAGTTATAAATGAATCAACAGATTGATTTTCATTTACTATTAGATTCCTGTATTTTCCATTTTGAAGTTCAATGGAAAGTCGATAATCTCCTGTGAATAAAAGATTAAACACTAATAATTCTTTTAAATCTCCCACTGGAATTCTAGCGGCAACAGTACTTTTAAAAAGGAAAAAGTAAATTACATAAAGAATTAGTGATGTGAAAGCTCCTATAAAAAAAGAGATGAAAAATGAAGTTCCAAATGAAAATTTATAGTCCTTAAGAACAAGCCATATAAATGGTAAAATACCAAATGCAGTTATAAAGATTTGAATCAATCTATAATAACGAGCATCATCAATAATGACTAATTCATTAGTCACCATATCGATAGATACTTGAGATGTTTCTCTTCCTTTAAAAAATGACATAGTGAGCAGCTTTATTGTTATATCTGTTTTCGCGCAAGCGATTTCTTCTTAAATATTTTCTTATACAATTTTCTTATCGCAATAAATATAAATACTACAATAACGGCTGCAAAAATAGGTGCTATTAAAGCAAGAATACTCAATATCCCACTAAAACCAGCCTCGGCAGTACTTATAATAGGATTTCCTATTCCACCAGTAGTTGCTGTACTTGTTAAACGAGCAGCTCCAGTGGTACTGGCTACACTTGCTGCGGTTCCTCCACCTGCAATAATTGCTAGTGTCCATGTATAAACTGGATCTAAATCACCCATTACACTTACCATAACGGCTGTTCCTGCGATTGCTGCTAGCGGCACCGTAATAGTGTCTAGCATATTATCAACATATGGAATGTAATATGCTACAAGCTCTACAAATGCGGCTACTCCTAGAACGATTACAGCAGTCAAACTACCTGCCCATGCCCAATCTTCATTAAGCGGCACAAATCCAGTATATGCTGCAATACTTAAAAAAAGCAATGGTATAAATACTCTAAATCCTGCACTGGCTGATAAGCCAATACCAAGACAAATACTTACAAAAATTTCAAAATTTGAGGTGATCCAATCCATGTTATGATTCTATAAAAAAGTCTTTATTAAAACCTATAAGATACAAATTTGTTTTGGCACGTGTTACAGCAGTGTATAACCATCGTAAATAGTCCTTTGAAGGTCCATCTGGCAAATACGGCTGTTCTACAATAACATTTTCCCACTGCCCACCTTGAGATTTGTGACAAGTAATCGCATAAGAGAACTTGACTTGCAACGCGTTAAAAAATGGATTTTCCTTGATCTCTTTATATTGTTTCCATTTAGGTAATTTGAGATAATCCATGCGCACTTCTTGATAGAGTTTGTTAGACTCATCATAAGTTAATGATGGTGACTCAGACTCGAGAGTATCGAGTAAGAGTACTGTTTCAAAAGGTTTTTCATCTGGATAATCTACCATGCGCACTTTCACTTCAGCAAATTTGAAGCCATAGATATTTTTAAAATTATATATCTCAAGAACCTCTACAATGTCACCGTTTGCAATAAATCCAGCGGCACTACTAGGTTTTAACCAGTGGTAATTATTCTTAACTACCATGAGATAATCTCCTGCGGCTAGTTCGCTTTCGCGAAAAAGGATACGCGACCTGATTTGCTGGTTATACAAATTTGCTCGCTTATTAGAACGTACAATGATTGCGGTCTCCTCATGTCCTTGAGAATCATAAGCCGTTTGAATCGCTTCCATGATTTCGTGGCCATCAATTAATCTATTGATATCTATAAATGGTTCTACATCAAATTTAAAATCGTAGTCTAGTTCCTCAATATGATTTCTAATGCGTGTGGCATTTAAAAGTATTCCAGAGTCTTTTTCTTGTCGTTTCACTTCATCAAGCTCTATACAAGTAACATCTTTTAAATAACGCTGTTCTAGCAAATCTTGCTCTAGTGCTGGAGAGACATCTAGTTTTACAGGTGGCAATTGCGCTGTATCACCTACTATTAATAGTATGCAGTTTACTCCTGAATATACAAATTCTATTAAATCGTCCAGTAAAGAACCGTTACCACCAAACATTTTATTCTCACTCGCCACGTCAGGTATCATAGAAGATTCATCTACTATGAAAAGAGCGTTGCGATGTTTGTTTTGTTTAAGTGTAAATTCAACATTACCACCTTTTGCTTGAGCCTTAGGATAGTAAATCTCGCGGTGAATCGTACTTGCTTGCTTATTACTATAACTACTTATTACTTTTGCAGCGCGACCAGTAGGTGCTAGCAATACACAAGTCATTTTTGCTTTCCATATATTTTTTACAATCGCACTTATAAGAGTGGTTTTACCCGTTCCAGCATAACCTTTTAATAAAAACAATCGGTCTTTATCTTTTTCTATGATAAAATCAGAGAGTTTTTCCAGCGCTCTATCTTGCTCAACCGTAGGTTGAAAGGGGAAATCGGTACGTATAATCTTATAATATGCTGCTGCCGTCATGAATCATTGGTGAAAACCTGATGATAAACTTAGTGCAAATTTGAAATGTGACGATAGAATGAGTGAAAAAATTTTGTAGATTTGTTAGCTTTGAATCTAAAATTTATAATAAAAAAATATGTTAACCTTCGTTTTAATTATAGTAGCCGGTATTATCGTATTAATCGGGCTCGCTTTTTTAATCAATAAGCTTCCTAAGAAGTTTCACATTATCGTCATCGTTGGGCTTTTAGGCTTAATAGCTCTATTTGGGTATAATCTAGTTGATGCAATTGCTGCTCCAGTGAAATTTGAAAAAATTAAAGAAAAACGATACCAGCAAGTAATTACTAAATTAATCCATTTACGTAGTGCTGAGAATGCTCACAAGACCATTACTGGACAATATACAGACGATATTAATAAACTATCAAAATTCATTGACACTGCAAAATTTGCTCTTATTGAAAGAAGAGACAGTTCAGTGGCAGACGAAGTAAAGAATAAGCGTTTTGGCCTTAATGCAAAGTCTGGTGGTTATTATAAGGAAATAATTATAACAGATACATTGGGTTATAAATCAGTGAAAGATTCTTTGTTTAGTAAAATTGATGTTGCAAGTTTACTTGAATATTCATTCACAAATGAGGAAAATGAAAAAGTGACAGCTCCTGGTAAGATATCTCTTGAAACTGGAATATTCTATGATGATGAAAACCCCATAAGTATTTTTCAAGCTGTTGCAAAAAAACAAGATATCTTGTTTGATCAGCCTGAAAAACTAATCGCACAAGAATTAAGAACTAAAGCCGTAGAAGGTGTAACTGGTGAAGAAATAGTAGTAGGTAGTTTAACTGAAGTAACAACTAGCGGTAACTGGCCTAGACAATATGCCCTTAACGAAAAATAACATATCTACTGAGTATAAAAAAATGTCCGTCTTGATTCATCAAGATGGACTTTCTTTTTTTATCTATTCACCTGATGGTGTAGAGGAAACTATTTCAAGAACTTTCAAACATGAATCTAATCCTATAGAGATTCTTCATGAGATTGAAATGGTTTATGAGTTAGAGACTCAACTTAACGTGTCTTTTGAAGAAGTGAATGTAGTATATCATCATTCAATATTTGCAGGCGTACCAGGTTCTATATATGATGCAAATCATCACTCAGACTATTTAAAATATAATACTCGCATTCTTGAAACAGATGTTATAAGTGTTGATGATACGATAGTCTCACTAGATTACAAAACGGTTTACATCGCTTATAATAACATCAACAATTACTTCTTTGAGAAATATGGTGATTTTAATTATTACCACTACTCTACTCTTGCTTTACAAAAGCATTCTGAAAATATTGAATCGAGTACATCTAGCATTATAATAGATATCAAGAAAAGCCACTTTTACATTACCATTTTTGAAAAAGGTATTCTAAAATTACATAATTGTTATCCGCATCAAGCCGCAGAGGATATTTTATATTATACCTTATTCACAGCTCAACATAACCAACTAGATCCAGAATTAATGGATTTAAAAATCATAGCAACGTCTAAGGATGATGCACTTTATGATCTATTATATACTTATGTGCGTAACGTGAGTTATCAAATGGATTCAAAAACTTACCTAGAACAAATCTTATGCGTATAATATCTGGAATACATAAAGGAAGACGCATACAAGCGCCTAAGAACTTACCGGTAAGACCAACTACCGATATGTCCAAAGAAGCTTTATTCAACATTCTTAGACATCGTACACACATACCTGGAACTCGAGTATTAGAACTTTTTGCTGGAAGTGGTAACATGAGTTATGAATTTGGTAGTCGTGGAGCAACAAGTATTCTAGCTGTAGATCAACACAAGCCATGTCTTGATTTTATTAAAAAAACAGCAACTAACTTAAACCTGCCTATAGAAACGAACAAGGCCGATGTTTTTAGCTTTCTTGAAAAGCATAAAGGGAATTATGATCTCATTTTTGCTGATCCTCCTTATGCGCTAGAAGAAGAACAATTTCACAACATAGCAACGCTTGTTATGGATGGTGAATTTTTAGTTCCTGGCGGGATTTTTATCATGGAGCATTCTAAGCATACTGACATGTCTAGTCACAAATGGCTAGAAAGTTCCCGCAGGTATGGAGGAACTGTTTTCAGTTTCTTTGAAAATCCTGATGAGGAAGAATAAACTTTAAATTTTACTATATGAAAAACTTGATTTACTTTTTGACTATAGTAATTATGATTACTAGCTGTAATAGCTTAACTGATAGACATTTACAACTTAACGGACCTACTGCCTTAGAGGCCGAAAAAATCAATAAAGACACAGGTGTTTATATAGATGGAATATATCCCGTGAGTATGGATACAACAAGCTTGTCTTATTCTCAAGACTATGCACCTCAGAAAACATATTACGTTAGTTACCTACCTTCCATAGTTACAAAAGATTTTAGAGACCTTAGACAAGATATGGATCAAATGGGAAATCCTGTCATCTCTATCGAGCTGAATAACGACGCTCATGAAACTTGGTTCAAAGCAACAGAAAAAGCATATCAGAATAAGACTCCATTATTTATAGTAATAAATGGTACAGTAGTAAGTGCACCTGTAGTAAATAATGGTCCTATCTCAGGTGGCAAACTACAAGTAAGTGGTTTTAAATCGATGGATGAAGTTCAAAAGATTATTACAGAAATAAAAAATCGTTATCCAGAAGTAAAGAAATAACAGAATTAGACTTTTATTTTACTTTATTAATCTACCCCATCAAATTAATATCGGCGATATTTTTAATTCTATTTCTTTCTAAGAACGCGTCGATAGTTTCAAAGTGTTCCAATACTCGCTTTTCTTTGAATTCAAACACTTTTTCAGACAGTCCTTGCAAGAAATCTCTATCGTGAGAAACGAGTATTAAGGTTCCGTCATAAGTAGATAGTGCTTCTTTAAGGACATCTTTAGATTTAATATCTAAGTGATTTGTAGGCTCATCGAGAATCAATAAGTTGACTGGTTCTAGTAATAATTTCACCATGGCCAGTCTCGTTTTTTCTCCACCAGATAATACACTAACTTTTTTCTCAAGATCATCTCCACTAAACATAAAACGACCTAAAATATTTTTAAGCTGTGTACGCACATCACCTTGAGCTACTTCATCCACAGTTTGCCATATAGTAAGTTCTGTATCGAGCAAAGCAGCTTGATTTTGAGCAAAGTAACCAACCTTAACATTGTGACCTAGTTGACAAGTTCCTTCTACTTCTATCTCATTGAGTATCGCTTTAATCATGGTAGATTTTCCTTCACCGTTACGGCCTACAAAGGATACCTTTTCGCCTCGAGCGATAGACATATTTGCATCTTGAAAAACGATATGCTCGCCATAAGATTTAGAAACATCTTTAACAGTAACTGGATAATCTCCAGAACGTGGTGATGGCGGGAAACGTAACTTTAAAGCAGATGTATCGATTTCATCAATTTCTATAATCTGCAATTTCTCTAACATTTTCTCACGAGAAGAAACTTGGTTTGTTTTAGAATAAGTTCCTTTAAAACGTTCTATGAATGCCATATTATCAGCAATAATTTTTTGCTGTTCTTGGTAAGCTTTTATTTGATGTGCTCTGCGGTCTTTTCTAAGTACTAGGTAATGAGAGTATGTCGCTTTATAATCATGGATTTGTCCCATGGTAACCTCAATAGTGCGGTTAGTGATATTATCAATAAATGCTTTATCGTGAGAGAT
>JALZUY010000094.1 GCA_023301395.1 Nonlabens sp. | reverse complement strand
TTTCTTTATTAAAGTCATTACTCTCAAATTGTTCAAAGCCTCTGTTTACAGTTTGATTAAATAATCCTTGAGGGTTTTCAAATTTGAAGCGAGTGGTTGATTTCAACTCAATTTTTGAATTCCCATATAAATCATAAACTACTTTCCCGAGTGTAAAATCTTTGTTTTCAGAACTTCTTTGCTCAATTAATTCATTATTTGAGGCATTATCTAAGTAGTCATTTCTTATTTCATTAAATGCATTATTATTGCTTTTTAAATGAATGATATAACTTGATATATCAGATTTTTTATTTACTTGTCCGGTATGTTGAGCCGTGAAGAATTGAAGTCTATTAGATAATAAATCATCACTGTTTCTAATATCTTGATAATTAAGTCGTGTATCTGTAGATTTTTTTATTCCTGTTTCGGTTATCTGGTTATAATAATCATCAAATGCAAGGAAATCAGATAATGTGAAACTATTCTTATTAATATTATTTAGATCTGCTATAGCGTTTATACTGTTTTTAGGACTATAATAAAATAACGTAGGACTGAAAAGGTATCTCTCTTCTAATCCACCTTGAACTGTGACATCTCCGAAAGCAAATCTCTTTTTACCTTCTTTTAACTTTAGATTCATCGCAATTCTATCAGACTCCTCTAAACCTTTAAGTAGTTTAGAAGGTGAATAATTTTCAATAAATTCAATTTTATCAATAGCATCAGCAGGAATATGTGTTGCTGCTAGTTTAGAGTTCCCATTAAAGAACTCTCTATTCTCTATTTGTGAAACGTTGACCTTTTTACCTTTAAAAATAACATTACCATCATCATCAATGCTCGCTCCTGGTAGTTTTTCAATGATATCTTTTAATTTCTGCTCAGTTCCATCTGTAAATGAATCTACATTATATGTGGTTGTATCTCCTTTGACTGATATAGCCTTTTCAACTTCTAATAGGACTGCATCTAGATCAAAAGCTTGCTCCTTGAGCACAAAGTTTTTTTCTATATCAATCGTGTTAACGACAATTGTATCTTTTAGTAAACCATAAGATAAATGTGAAATCTCAAGACTATAAATCGTTTCTTGATGCAGTTTAATTAAAAATGCTCCATTTAAATCTGATTTTGTAAAAGTTGCTGGCTTATTTTTATCTATATCTATTAGAACAAGAGTCGCTTCATTAATAGGTTGTTGTAAGGAATCAGTAATTATACCATTGAAATTCACTAAAGATTGACCGAAGCATAAGCTACCGTATAAAAGTATAAATAGAGCTTGAAAAATTAATCTCATCTATTAAACATTGCTTTACTAACTTTTTCTCCTATTTTAAGATATTCTTGTGCTGTAACTACTTTACCTTTTTTGGGCTCTTTAATATCTATATCATTGATTTCTTTAATGGACTCCATTTCATATATCATCTTTCCACTTTGGGATCTTATGATTAAACCAGGTAATCCTGAGTAATCCATAGGACCTATACTTAGCGGTATCTTATTTGTATACCAAACCTCGATACCAATTTTTGTTTTCCCTTTTTGATTTATTGAATAATAAAAAGTTGTTGCTTTTTTACAGTTGTACCCATTAATTATTTTTTCTTCTGGATAAAGTGTCCATTCGTATTTAGGAATACTGTCAGTAACGATATAACTTCCACCGAGTGATTCCTTTTGATTTTTTATTATTCCACGCTCGTAATCAATGTACATTTCACCTTTATAAAGCCGAGTTGGCGAACTATCTTCGTTGAGCTTTTTTTTCCAATAAAAAATACTTTTATTCTTACTATAATCTAAAATCATTGTTTGACCTGAATCACCTTTAGCCATAAATCTGTAAAAGGCTTCGAACTTTTTTTGCTTTTCAGTAAGAGTGTCGCTTTTATTTTCTTTAAAATCTACTTTAGATATGTATTTAATTCTATAAGAAGTATTAGAATCATTTTCATTAGAAAACGTTAACATTAGTAATAAACCAAAAGAAAAAGTAATTAGAAATTTCATAAAGTAGATTTTAATAAAACAAAAGACCTCTTATCCTAAGATAAGAAGCCTGAATAAAAAAAAGTAAAAATCTAGTGTGTATGATCTTGAGCGACACACCAATCATAGAATTTACCAAATACTGCATACTGAGCATCCACGTCACTTTCTCCAGAATTACCAACAACAACTAAACCATCTTCATAACAAGCGTCTTGAGTTTCTTCACTTGGAACACTAGAAGTTAATGTTGGATTTGTGTTAACTAATGCAGCACTAGTTAAACTAGCTACCATTACAAAGGCAAATAATGCCGAAACTAATTTTTTCATAATAAAAAGTTTTAAAGTTACCACACAAGAAAGAAAGAAAGAAAGGATAAGAAATCCTAATTATTACGTAACTATTTCTTACAAAAAGTTTTTATTGTAAATAATTTCATTCAGTAGCCCATTATTACTGTAAACATCAAGGATTCTAATTTGCTTATTTAGAAACTCGTTGAAATACATAAACAAAGTTATCTTTGCAAAAAATTTAATACCATGGGAAGAGGTAATGATGGAGCAAGAGGAAAAGGACGTGGTCGTGAAGGCGACAAAAGTTCCTCATCATCTAGAGGTGGAAGTAGACCACGCACTGGCAGTACAGAACGTAGAGGGAAATCTGCACCTAGAGGAAATGCACCTGAAAGACCTACAACTCGTGGTGGTAAAAACCAAGTAGTGGGAACATCACGCAGTGGTAATCCTGTTACTAAGAAGGAATACATAAGTCGTAAAAAATCTGAAGGAACTACTAAGAAAAAAGTAGATGACGGAACGATACGCTTGAACAAATACATTTCAAACTCTGGTATTTGCAGCCGTCGCGATGCCGATATTTATATACAAGCTGGTAGTGTTACTGTAAATGGCAAACCTATATCTGAAATGGGATATCGTGTAAAACTTACTGACGAAGTAAAATTTGACGGACAGAACATACAACCTTATAAGAAACAGTACCTTATCCTTAATAAGCCTAAAGGTTTCATTGCTCCTCGTAAAGGAGAAAGATCAAGTAAAACAGTGCTGGACTTAATGCAGAGCGCTGGAGTTTCTAACTTACATTATGTAGGTCGTTTAGGAAGACAATCTGTAGGATTAATGCTGTTTACTAACGACTTAGAAATGGCAAACAAACTCAACAATCCTAAACTAGAATTGCGCAAGATCTATCAAGTAGCACTTGATCGTAGCTTTAAACATGAGCATTTAATGGAAATACGTAATGGCCTTATTATTAATGGTGAGGCTATTGATGTAAAAGAAATCAACTACGTAGATGGTGGTAAAAATAATGAAATAGGTATCGAGATTCATAGTGGAAAGGACAACATCGTTCAAAGTATTTTTGAAGCTGTCAACTATGAAATCAAGGTGCTTGATAGAGTAGTAATGGGTGGAATGACTAAAAAAGATCTTCCACGAGGTCATTACCGTTCCTTAACAGAGCAAGAAATCATCAATTTGAAGATGATATAAACTTCAAATATTTATTATTAATAACGTCACTTATTTTATAGGTGACGTTATTTTTTTTGTGATTATTTCATCAACGCATGAAAAGTAAGTGCGTCAATTTTACCGTCGGGATAAAGGTTGTTTTTTACTTCAAATTCAGACAGTGCTGTGCTGGTTGCTTTTGCAAAAACGCCGTCTAGAGATATTTCATAACCTTTATTAATAAGCATTTTTTGAATTTCAAAAACCAGAGTTGTTTTTGCACCTATGAGTTGACTTTTTGAAACTTCGCTGTGGAAGAGATCATTCATTAAAGCTTTCTTATCCGAAGCCTTTAAAGTCTCTGGAGATGATTGATTGTTTTCAAAAGCTAAATTTGCTGGTTAGTAAAACCTTGATTTTTATAACTGGCAGATTGTTCAAGTTTCTCTTCTAGATAAGATACATAAGCGAGTTTTTGTACATATTCATTAACGGCTTGAGTCGTTTCAAGATCATCATTCTCTAGTAATCTTACATCGATATCGTTTGCCGTCCATTGCATCTTAACAAACACATTGAGGTCCGTCACAGTAGTATGGTAGTCTTTCACTACCGTTTGATTGTGATAATCAGTATCAATGGAGGCAGCAGTTGTATAATGATATTCTGGGGTGTGAAACCTAGCCCAATCTTTATAAAAATCATAGGCTACAAAACCTAGAATGACTATGAGAATAAAAATGATTAATTGTTTCATGAATGTAATCTTTGATTGTTCAAAGATAGTAATCCTTTGTAAGGTTATGAGGATTACGCTTTCGCGAAAGCATAATTCATCAACTTACTGCACTAAGATTTTTCTAGAAACTTGAAAACCATTTTGCGCAACAAGTTGCACCAAATAAACTCCTGAACCCAATTCTAATAGAATCTGGTTTTCAGGATTTTCAATTCTATGGACTAATTGTCCACTAATACTGTAAATAGACACTTGATCGATATTAAAATCGTTATTTTTTATAATGTCAATATATCTTCCATTATTCACATAACTCACTTGAATATCCTCTGTTTCAAAATCTTGAATTGTCAAAGTGGAAGTAGGTTGAAATCTAATTGAAAATCTACTGGAGTTGTTTGTTAATACTGGTAGATTTAAAGTTGCCGTTTGATTGTGTAAAGGGTAGTCGATCCCATCTACAGCATCATGTAAATAAACTTCCATACCTGATGGAATATTCTCGCTGTCATCAATCGATAATTTATAAATACCTAGATTTTGAATATCCAGCTCTAGAGGTAACACATCAGTTAAGTCAATGTTTTGTAATGCTTGAATGATATATGAATCACCAGCTATTTCCCATCGCATATGATCTACACTATTGTTATAGTCAAAGGCGTCAAAACCGTTATCTACTCCATAAGTTGCTCGTTGATCATATCCTAAACCAAAAAAAGTTTTGAAGGTTTGTGGATTTTCAAAAGAAAAAGTGATCTTAGGCCTTGTATCTACATTATGCACCGGTGCTGTAGATCCTGGAGCCGAATAAAAAACAGAACCTAATGTTGCTGCTTCATCAACCAGACCTCTTTGCGCGTTATTAAATACAATAGTAGTCCCTGTAGCTTCTACAAAAAAGCCCTGTGCTACTGCAGTAAATTGATCTGGAGCAGGTTTTGAAGATGTTCCAGAACCGCTAGTGAGTCCACTAGCATCTGCCACAGCAGCAACACCCATCATCATATTTCTAGTGGCATAGCCACCTCGATAACCTCCTAAATTATGAGTTGCATTTACAGCAAATTGCTCAAAGAAGTAAGCCGTCCCTGTAGTTGTGGTAAGATTATCTGAAAGAAATTGATCTATATCTAAAGCTGATGGATATGGATTCCCAACAAGCACACTACCACCAGAGGCTACTGTTAAAGACAAATCACCGTTGTTAGGTGATCCTCTAAAATCATATTCATAATCTGTCCCAGTACCACTTCCTTTCATCGTATAACCAAAACCTGGTAGTAAAGGAACCGTAGTTCCTATATAAGACCATTGATCAAAATTACTTGTAGTGGAATTAAAACCATATAACCACCTACTGCTTAATGTTATAGCAGGCATGGTTGTAGGATCTGGATTACCTATATTAAATGATGTCCATTGAACTATTTCACCGTTATCATCTCTTAGCTGACTTAATGTCCATGAGCCAGTAACGTTAACTGGGCTACTCCAGTAGTTGTAATTAAAACCATTACCCGTTCCTTGCTGTCTTGCTATCAATTCTCCATCTCCAGTGTTCATATCAACACCTGTCGTGTTTTGTAAAAGTTGCGCACCTGTATTTAAATTAAGAATAGAGCCCGTAGCGAGATTCAATTCGTTCTCCACAGTAACTTTATTTCCTACACCTATATTTAGTGTTGCTCCTGCTTCTAGGGTAATTGAATTTACATGAAAATCATTAGGCACAGTAACTGTAGTAGCGTTACGAACTATAAGATTTTTACAAGAATCTGTTGAGTCCGGCCTATTTAATGTTCCTGAGCCACTTGACCACAATGTACCGTCATAAATTATAACTTCATTTACTCCTATGGTGAAGTAATCGCCATCATCAAAATAATTACTAGGAATGGAAGCCATTGCTGTGGTTCCAGAAATAGTTAATGGATACTCTTCTCGCATGGTTGAATTAAAATCATCTTGTGAGTCCACGATTAACACATAATCTGTGCAACCACCTGGAAGTGTATGACTAGGTAAAAAATTAAGATCTAAAGTGAAATCAAAATCCCCAGTTTGTCCGATTTCTGTAACACGCCACTTCGTATTCATTCTAGTAAGGTTTGATGCAGCATCAAATGAAAAAATAGGCTCTACTCCACTAATAAGATTATCGCGTCCCCAAAATAAAAATTCCCCATCATCTAATCCACTTGGGTTATTAATTCTAACCATTCCTGTACCTTGACTGTCATCATGTATATCAACACCTGTAACTCTTCCTATACCAGCGACATCATGATCAAAATCGCCGTTAACCATGTTATCATGAGCATAAATATCATTTACACTTAATGGTATATTATATTTTGCAGATAGATAATTATTTACAACAATATCTTCTGCCTGATTAAGTTTTTTATTAAAATGAATAAGCTCGGCATACTCTGCATCAAGAAATCTATTATCTCCTGGATTGAGAATACCTATAGTCACATCACTTGAAGAATTAGGAACAACGGTACTACTTTCTGCTCCTGTCCTCACAACTGAACCAAATCTAGATATATTACTACGTGAGGCAGTAGCTAGAGTTCCATCAAAATCAAAGCTTACAATATAATTGTTATTCGGTCCAAATCCACCTGCTGTGGCAAATCTATTATTACCCGTGTCAATGTCTAAATTAAGGTTTTGATTGTTCCAAAAGAATATATAAGAATAAGCATTTGACATAGAAGAAAAACCATCTCTTTTTGCCACTATAGTCCGTATAGGTTGAGCAGCGCTTAGTGTTCTTGGTCTTAAAACGGCATAATAACTCATAGAAGTAGTTCCATCTAAAATCGGGCTATCTGCAACACGCATCCATGTATTAGTTCCATTGAAATTCAAAGCTGGATATGAGTTCATAAGCGATGAAGTTATAAATGTAGGCTGATCTATTGTTGTCGCCTGTAATGCATCATTACTATTTCCTGATTGATCAGTCCATGTAGGAACATTATCGCCATTTGAAAATGTAAGCTTATTAGCATCTAACCATAATCCATTTATAGCACTGCTCCCTACTCCACCGGGACCTGTTTGAGAAGCCATAAAAATGGGAAGTATTAAGATTAAAAACAGTAGATTTTTCATTGTTCTAGGATTTTCCAGTACAAAATACCACTTTATGAACAGAATTATACTACAATTTCGTTAGAATATAAATTAACTCATTGATTTACAACATTATTAATCTGTAAATATTTAATTTCTTAAGTGTCCTACTTTTGGTGAAAATTGGTTTGCATTCTTGAGAAACAAATCGAAAATAAAGAATATTAAAACTAAAACGTATTCAATAAAAATAAGCCAATAACTCTCCTCGAAAGAATCGTTTGAATAAGCATAATAGCTCAAGAAAATTATAAAACTCCATACAAGCATAAATCGATAGGAAGTGAATACACTGAATAATAATGGAATGGTTAAATACCACGGATGTACTGTTGTAGAGAGTATTAAATAGGTGAAAAATGCGAGTACGATACTGGAAAGTAAAATTTCAGGTTGTTCATTTTTACGCTTGAAACTTATGATTGTAATAATGATTAAAGTCATCAATGGCAATATCTTTCCTGCCGTTTGAATGATGTTATAACCAGTTACTTCAAAACCTATATAGCGCACGAGATAATAAACACTTCCATTAAATTCAAATTTCCCAAACCACAAACCAACCGACGCAGTATAATTATCTATCAAATCCTGGGAGATAAATGAAGCAAAACCTATCGCTATCACTGCAGCAACAGCTATATAATAAGTAAGTGCTTTTTTAAACTTCAACCTTCTGAGAAGTAAAGGCAATACCATCACAGGAAGTAGCTTGAGTAATATTCCATAACCCATAAAAAGAACGCTTTGCCATTTCTTATAGACGAGTAAGTAATAAATAGAAGTTAGTAAAAAGAAAGCCATCATTCCTTCCCAATGCAAGTTTCCTATAAGTTCAATAATGGA
>JALZUY010000093.1 GCA_023301395.1 Nonlabens sp. | reverse complement strand
CTATTCCAAATATTACATTTTTTTGTAATATGTAATATTCGTAGTGCTTATGTATATCTTAAGTATTACTACTGTGATAAGTAATAATATTATCAATAAGCATGTCTTCTACTAGGAAAGGAACAACGTTTGTAAGTTGAACAGCTTCTTCTTCACTGTTTGTAAATCCGGTTACTTTCTTACCTTTTACAAGTGGTGAACCATCTGTGTTTTTAGTATTCTTGAATATGGCAGGTGCGTGACATACTGCTGCAACTGTTTTATTGTTATTATAAAAGGATTCAATTAAGTTAATCGAGTTTTTATCTTCTGCAAGGTCCCATAATGGTCCATGTCCGCCAGGATAGAATACAGCGTCATAGTCAGCTTCTTTAATTTGACTAAGCTCTATAGTTTTAGATAGTTTATCTTGAGTCTCTTTATCTTCAAAGTATCTTTTACTTGCTGGTGTTTGAGCATCGGGTTGCGAGCTTTTAGGATCTATAGGTGGTTGTCCACCTTTAGGAGATGCTAGTGTTACTTTTACTCCTTTATCTGTTAATAGGTAATATGGAGCAGCAAATTCTTCTACCCAAAAACCTGTTTTATCTCCTGTATTTCCTAATTCATCATGACTCGTTAATACAAATAATACATTTTTCATAGCGTTGTGTTTTGTTAAAGCAATAAGCAGGCAAGGTATTTATAGTAGCGTAGTAAACCATACGATTCACAGAATTTTATGTGCTAGGGAAAAGTTAAATACTATTCTTAACAACAGTCTGTATTAATTGTTCCATTTAATTTTAATTCATATAATTACTGTTCTATGAAAGGTTTAAAATTATCTCTATTTATTGTTATTATCCTTTCTCTTTCATCTTGTAAGAGCAAAATGACTAGCTCTCAAAATTCCGATAGAGTAAATATTAAAGAATCAACTGTCCTAGGTGAATCATCATATCAATTTCCAAAATCTGTTGATATTATTAACGATTATGATGCTGTTTTTACAGATATTGAATATCAAGAGCTTGTAGAGTTTCTTAATTATTATGAAGAAGAGACAACTCGGCAAATAATTATTGTTACAGTCAGTGATTTAGGGCCTTATGAAGATATTCAACAGTACGCAACTGACTTAGGTAATACTTGGCACGTTGGCACAGCTGGAAAGGATAATGGACTCGTAATAGTATTAAGTAAACGATTACGTAAAGTAGGTATTGCTACAGGTACTGGAACACAAAAAGTCCTAACATATCAAATTTGTAAAGATGTAATTGATCATACAATGATCCCGCTGTTTAAAGAGAACAAATACTTTAATGGAATTGATAGTGGTATTAAAGAATTAATGAAGTCCTGGAAATAATTTAATTTTTATAAAAGCTAGAAAAACCAATTAAGGTTATTGAGATATGATGAAATCTAAAAAAGCCTATTGATATCCAGCTGCCTGTAGATTAAACAGTTTTTCATACAATTTAGGCTGCGACATTAACTCTTCATGAGTACCAATCTCAGCAACTTTACCATCTTCAAGTACTAAAATACGATCAGCCATTCTCACAGTAGAAAATCTATGCGAGATGATTATACTTGTTTTACCTTTAGTAAGACCTATAAAACGCTCAAAAACATCATACTCAGCTTGTGCGTCTAGTGCACTGGTAGGTTCGTCGAGTACAATAACATCTGCATCTTTCATGTAAGCTCTGGCAAGTGCTACTTTTTGCCATTGTCCACCACTCAATTCTTGACCTTTTGCAAAACGTCTTCCTAATTGCTGGTCTATTCCATCTTTCATGACTTCAACTACTTGGTTAGCGAGACTGCGATCTGCTGCGTCGTGGATCATTGGATCGTTTGTGAGTTCAGCAATGTTTCCTACGGCTATGTTTTCGCGCAAGCTGAATTCATACTTAAAGAAGTCTTGAAATATAACGCCAAATCGTTTTCTATATTCTTGTTTATCAAACTTTGAAATATTAATACCATCCAGTAATATTTCACCTTGAGTAGGTTCATAGAATCTCAATATCAACTTGATTAATGTAGTTTTCCCAGCGCCATTCTGCCCTACAAAGGCGATTTTTTCTCCAGCTCTAATCTTGAAACTTATTCCTTTCAATACTTCCATATCACTACCAGCATACCCAAAATGGACATTCCTGATCTCAAAACCTTCTTTAATGACCTGAGGAATAGGAGTAGAGACTTGCGCTTGATCTGTAATTTTAATGTCTAAAAAGTCAAAGTAATCTCTCAGGTATAAGGAACTTTCTGAAATTGCCGTAAATCGTGAAAAGAAGCCTTGCAAATTATTACGTAATCTATTGAACGAACCTGATAAAAATGTCAATTCTCCTATACTCAACGTACCCGATATCACCTTGAATATAATGAAGATGTACGCACCATAATAGGATAAGATTCCTAGAATATTGAACAAAGAACCATATAAGCTCTGTTTGAGAGATAGCTTTTTATTAATCTCATAATAATCTCCAGATAGCTTTCTAAATCTTGCAGCGATATAATCTGTGAGCCCAAAAAGCTTGACTTCCTTGGCCGTTTGATTATTTGCTCCTATAAAGCGCAAGTAATCGAGTTCTCGACGCTCCGCCGTCCAACTTCTTGCTACGGAATAACGATGTGAGCTAAATTTTGCCTCATTAATAAATGACGGAATAATACTGAGTACTAATAAAATAATCAACAACGGCTCAAAGTAAATTAAACCGGCGATTAATGAACCTATGGAAATAATGCTTTGTACTTGACTTAATGAAGCACTCATCAATCCCACGCGACCACTGGTTTGTTGTCGAGCACGTTCTAGTTTATCATAAAAATCAGGATCTTCTAATTGTTCTAGTGTCAGCTCGTTTGTTTTACGGATAATTTTTTCTGACGAAGCATTGGAATACAAATCACCTATCAAACCATCCGTCAAATTGATCAATCGATTCAATAAGTCAGCTACAATGGCGATTCCCAACTCGATTCCTACATAGGTCCATAATTGAGTCAAGTCTTGCTGGTCCAGTGAGATTTGTAAAATAACCTCGTCTATGATTAATTTACCAACCCATAAAAGCGTTACTGGACTTATTGCAGTGAGTAATCGAGCGGTAAAATTGGTCAAAAATAACTTAGGACTTACACGCCATATTTCCTTAAAGAATCTAGGTAAGGTCTTTAAAGCACTGAAAGAGAACGTCTTTCCCTTTTTACTTTGTTCTTTTATGGATGCTGGTGCTCTTCTTGCCACGTGATGGATTTATGAGGTAAAGGTAAAGTGAATTAAGGAGTACGCTTGCGCGAAAAGGGATTTTAAAACAATCCTTATGAACTTAAATATACAGTAAATACAAATACAAAAAAGTACAATCCAAAAAGAATTACACTTATCAAAGAAATCCAAAATTGATAGTTTTTCTTTTCTTTTTTAACAATACTAGCAATAACAAAAATGAAACTCATGGCTAATAAAACTGTAGCAAGAATACCTAAAGTAAGAATAACAGCATGTGTGTTGTCCTCAATGCCAAATGCTGTGTTATCGACATAAGTAACCGTTAGATATCCAGTAATAAGATTGATTATTATTACCCAAATGATAAAGTGAAAAGCCCATTTTTTATAGTGGATGTTGTTCATAGCGGTGTGATTTATTTTTCCTTTTGACTCACAAGTTTTTCTTTTATGATATAATATACCTGGTA
>JALZUY010000092.1 GCA_023301395.1 Nonlabens sp. | reverse complement strand
GATCTGCTTTAAACTTTTCTTTGAGATATTCATACTGTTCAAATTCTTTAGGATAAATGTATTTCAACTCGCGTAAGTCTTGATATAAGAATTCCTTAATAAAAAACTCTTGTGCTTTTCTTATGGCTCGCTTTTTATACCATCGTAACAATTCAACATCTTCTATTTTAGGAACTTCAGCTATATCCATAAATAAAATTGAATTACGATTTCCTAGACTTCGCAGATTTTGTAATTTATAATTCGATTCTATTGCTCTAACTGATTGTAAAGTATCGGCAGTACTAATCAAACTATCAATTGTATTTCCAAAGTTCAAAATTTTAAGCTCAACTTCATCTTTAAACCATAGTGGCTTATCTTCATTTTTTCTCTCAACACCATATTTTAAAATCTGAATATTTGATTCTATTTCTTTAGTGTCTTTATAAAGCTCATCTATCAACATCTGTCGCTCATCCACTTTCTTCTCCGCACAAGAAGTGAGAATAAAAACGGTACATACAAGGGCTAATAAAAATCTCATAATTCTTAGCTTTTTCTTCTTTTCAACTTTCCTTTGAGACTTTTTCTTTAATTAATAGAAAACTCAGAATCAAAATAACACCTATCCCAATTACCAATAATCCATATTTGAATAATCCTGTGAGAAAGAATGTAACAAATCCGTTGTAGCGAGCTCTGTTCGCTTTTTCAACTAATTCAGATATGATACTAGAATTATCCAAATAGAAATAACCAACAATAGAGAATAAACTAATCGCATAAAGTTTGACGATTTTTAAATTCCGTTTACTCATTAATTGATTCTATTATTCAAAAGGACAACAACTTCTTCAGTTTTCTCAATATTAAAATCAAACAACAAGATTTCAAGCTTAATATCCTCTAATTCTATAACTAGATGTGCTCTATCTTTATAAGCACCAGTATACATGGATTCTGTGAATAAATCAACAAGGATACTAAAAATTGAAACGTACCAATTAACTTTGGACTTATTAAATGAAGCAGACTTTAATTTTTTAAATTGATAAACTCCATTATTTTTAGGAGTATATGCATCGATCAGCTCAAATTCATTATCTCTAATGTTGAATCTGATTTCAGGCTTCTTTCTTAATTGAAAAACTTCCATTAAGTATTCCTAAAAATCAAACTTATAAACAGCTCCACCTAGAACTTGTAAATTTTGTACTGGAGTATCGAGGTAATACTGGTAGTTACCACCAGTAAGGTTGTGACCTCTTAAGAAAGCAGTTAACTTAGGATTGATTTTATAATTGATGTCTAGGTTTAAATCCACAAACGAATCTAAAGTCTCTGTAGAAGTAGTTCCACCTGTTCTAAACACATCGCGTTCTCCAACGAAATATAAAGTCGTTCCTATGTTCCACTTATCTGTGATATCGTAGTTCCCAACAACGTCGGCAGTGAATGATGGTAGCTGTGAAGCTACGTTATCAAAAGAATCACCGTTAGTCACATCATAGCTCATAAACTGTCCATTAAGAGTCAAGTTGAATTGCGAGTTCAAATCTACACTTGCCGATCCTCCAAAAGTAAAGGTACTTAAATCACCGTATTGCGTGTAAAAGGTGTTTGCATATTCATACGGTAAACGTGGTACCGTAGTAAGCAAAACACTATTATCTTTAGTATAGAAGTCTCTATTTTCTTCAATGCTGTAACCACCAAATACTTTATAACCAAAATTCTCTGAGAGTTTTCCTTTTACTCCTAATTGTGCATCGAGTTGACGGTCAGTAGGCGCAACGGTTATTGCTGGTGCGATAAAAATATTCTCGTCAGCAAAGCTCTGTAAGGTATTCATATCTAATCCACCACCGATTACTGCATATGCGATCGCTTTTTCCTCTGTTAAGATGTAACTTGCCTTAATATCTGGATACACAAAAATATCATTTGTAGAGTTTTCACTATCTGACAAATAGTTTAATCGTGCTCCTAACTCTACTTTATAGTTATCTCCATAAAGATTGATACTAGGATTGACTCCTACATTCAAATAAGAATAAGCATCAGCCACTGGAATGGTTCCTTGTGTGTCAAATGCACCTGTTAAGTAATCCACCTCAACTCCTAAGGAAATTTCTTCTTCTATAACCTCAAATGCCAATTGCGGTAACAATCGCACTCTAGTTTCTGAACCATCATTTCCAGAGCTCGTATTACTCACTCCTACTTCTAACTTTTCAAAAACAGAATCAAAGAATTGTGCTTTTCCTGATAGTCCAATTGTTAAATAGGAAGTCGCTGCATCTACATCTACTCCAGCTGGAACACTTGATAATGCTAGCGGTGCAACTCCATACCAGTTTGCAGCCTGATATCTTCCACCAGCAGTAACTCCAAAATTGTAATCACGATTACGTTTACCATAAGATACATCTAGTGAAGTATCTGAAAAATCATCGTCAAAAACGGCTTCATCAATTCCACCTTGAGAAGAATTATGATTAAAAAACACACCTACATCTTGGTCTTTATCAATTTCAAAATTCCCTGCAAATTCTCCTAATACGTTTACATAGTTCCCTACTCCTAAACGTGCGTAGTTATCAAAAAACTTAGCTCTTTTAGCTTTTTTAATTCTGGACAATTTCCCTTTTGCAGGTGTAAAAGTAGAAGCTACTGGCACAGAAAATATACTGTAAGTCACAGGTTTCTTCTTAACGGTAGTTGTATCGTTTATGGATGGCGTGCTTTTCACTTTAAAAGCATCACTAATGGTAGGATCATAAGGTTTTACCACCGTTATGGTTCCTCCATTAAGTTCACCTTCTTCTTTTTGTGCAGCGGCATTACTAAATGCAACTAATGCAAAAACAACTAATATATATGATTGAAATAATTTCATAGTGTGCTTATTATTTTCCTGTTGGTACTACAGATGAATTTGTTTTGGCAGCGTTTGCTTTAATAGCGTCTAACTCTGCTTGTGCGCTTGTGACAACCTCTGGATATTGAGAAAAACTGTCTACTACATATTGTAAAATAGTGGTCGCATTTAAAGTTTGCCCTTGTGCGTTATAACTCTTACCCATTATCACTAAGCCTTTTGAAGTCCATAATTTGAAACCTGCATAATTTTTAGTCAAGCTTTGAACAGTTGCGATTGCAGCATCATAGTTTGCTGCTTTGTGTTCAAAGTAAGCTCCGTAATAAGTAGACTCAGCAGCTAGTGTTCCACTTGCGTTTAACCTTACGGCTTCATAGGCCGTTTTTGCAGTGGCTTCATTTCCTTGTTTCCAGTTAGAACGAGCAATGATTACCTGAGCATCCGAACGTACGTTTTCGCTTATGGTAGCATCTGCAAGCACTTTGTTTGCATAGTTTACGGCTTTGTTATAATCTTCTTTTTCATAATATGCCTTCATCAAGTTTGATTGTGCATAGATGATATTCTGAGGGAAATCTGCCAGTTGTTCTAGTTTAGTTAACACTGGTATCGCTTTTGCAAAAGCGGAATCACCTAAATAAATCCCACTCAATCGAGCGAGTGCTTGTTCTGTAAACTCGCTGCGTTCTTTACTGATCACATATTCATAACTAGGAATACTTTCCTGTTTTTTATCTTGAGAAAACAACGCTTGTGCCATATAGAAATGAGCCTGTAATGCGTGTTTTCCGTTAGGATATTCAGCAAGATATTTTTTCATAGAACGTGCAGTTCCAGACATATCATTTTGCAAATAAGGTTGTTCTGCACTTTCATAAGCCGTATCATCCAGTTCAGAATCACTCACATCCACAAAGTCCAGTGTGCGCACCCAAGCCGCATAATCATTTGTACGGTTTTGATCTACATAAATCAATCGTGCAGAACTCACAGCCTCGTTTGCCTGCGGTGTTCCAGGATATTTAGTAACTACTTGTTTAAAAACGACAAGTGCCTCGTCTAGTTTTGAGTCGTTATACAACTGCAAGCCTTTACGCATCATCGCTTGTGATGTGTAACTACTTTGTGGAAATTCATTAATCAAACGATCATAAGTCTGGATTCCTTTATTGACATTGTTTGTATTGATATACGTATTCCCAAGTTCATAAAGCACATCATCGCGATAAGCAGATTTATTGAACTTATTTAAAAAGCCGTTGAGATCTTCTATTTTACGATCGTTCTTACCTACAAATCCATATGAAATCGCTTTTTGGAAGGTCGCATAATCTGCATTAAAACCGTTCATAGCGATAGACTTATTATAAGCTTCCATTCCTGGCCAGTACTGTTTAGTCACAAAGTTTGCATCTCCTATCCTTAAATAAGCGTCGTTCAATCGCGCTGGTTCACCTTGCGTTCCAGACTGGTTTGTATATGCTGTAAAAGTAGTAATCGCATTACTATAATCCTTGAGTTTAAATTGTGTGTAAGCAAGATCATAGTTTAACAAGTTGTCTTCCTCAATCGCCACATTCATACTTTTCACAGCGTTAAAACCAGTTAACGCAGCAGGGAAATCATTAAGCTCATAATTACTTTGCGCTTTCCAGAACGTTGCTCTTTTTTTCAATTCGGCAGATTGCGCATATTGAATGGTCTTGTTCAAGTTTTGAATGGTTTTTTTATAGTCTCCAGATTTGAATTGATTTAATCCTTCATACAATGCTACTTTTCCATAAACATCTTCATTTCCAGCAATACGCCCATCTTCCATAAGGCGCAATGCCTCAGTATAATTCTTTGAAGAGAAATAAGAATCTATCAAGTATTCATTCATTTCGCCAGCCTTATCCGTTTGTGGATATTTCTCTAAGAATTCTAAGATTACTGCAGGAACACTATCAAATGGGTTCCCATATTCATAACTAATCTTTGCATAGTTATAAGTCGCGTCTTCTTGAATTTGAGCATCAAAATCCATCTCGCTCGCTTTCTTAAAGGCATTTAACGCGTCTTCACTCTTACCTAATTTGATATAACTCTGCGCAAGATGGTAGTAAGCATTTTGAGCTGTTTTATTCTCACCATCTACAATCTTATTAAAAGTCTCCACGGCTTTTCCATAATTACCTTGCTTGTAATAAGTATAACCTAGCTGATAATAATCGTTATTATTCCATTTACCTCGCACACCTTTATATTCTTGTAAATAAGGTAATGCTTGATCGTATTTCTCTTGATTAAAAAGGCTTTGCCCTATAATTCTATTTAACTCTGACTGTTCTTGAGGTGTAGACTTTGATAATTGCTCAGTTGCAAGAGCAATTGCTTTAGATCCAGAAATAATTTTTC
>JALZUY010000091.1 GCA_023301395.1 Nonlabens sp. | reverse complement strand
ATGTTGACCTTTGATTATAAAGATATTTCTATTGCCGTATCTGGTCCTAAAGGATTAATGGTGCCAGTAATTAGAAATGCAGAGAACCTATCTTTTAGAGGTGTGGAATCTGAGGTAAAAAGATTAGCGCTACGTGCAAGAGATGGAGATATTACAGTGGACGAAATGACTGGAGGAACTTTTACGATTACTAACGGTGGAGTTTTTGGTAGTATGATGAGTACACCTATTATCAATCCACCACAGAGTGCGATTCTAGGAATGCACAACATTATTGAGCGTCCTGTAGTAGTAAACGGAGAAATCGTAGCAAGACCTATGATGTATCTAGCTGTTTCTTATGATCACCGTATCATTGATGGTAAAGAGTCTGTAGGTTTCTTAGTGGCTATTAAAGAAGCACTAGAAGATCCTATCAATATCTTAATGGGTGGTGATGTGAAGAAAGCACTGGAAATGTAAAAACCTCCTGATTATTATTAACAAAGCCCAAAGGTTTTTAAAACCTTTGGGCTTTGTTGTAAATGGAATAAAAAAATCCCTTATAAAAACGCAGTTTTTATAAGGGATTTTTTAGTTTGAAATGATGGGTAACAAATAACGTGTTTTAGGAACATAAGAATAGAGGTTATAATTAAAATTCTATTTATGCTTAAAAGAATTCCATTCAAATGTTTAGTTCTATCTATAATTGTAGTATTAATTACAATGACTTCTTCTTGTGAGAAAGATGATTTTTTAGATGTAAAAGAAAGTAATATTTCTACATTTAAAATGAGTGGTTCTACATCCAGTCTATCTAAGATTAAAGGTGAAGACGAAAAGTTATTTAACTTTATGTCAGATAGAGCTTTAAACATTGCAAAATCCAGTAATAGCACTACTGGTACGATTCTAGATACTGCAAATATTCAAGTGCTAGAAGGTGTTGACTTTAAAAATTATATTTTTAAAGTATTACCAGATAGTACAACAACAACAACTGATGTTCTAAAGAATTATATGCTCGTAGTTTTAAAAGATAGTATAAGACAACAGTTTATGGTAACATATCCGTACGTAAATCAAGTAGTAGATACTACTAATGTGCTTATAGAGCCTATTTATGGTACTGATATTTTAAATCAAGTTACTTTAAAATGTGGTGGAGGTAGTTATCAATCAGTTTGGATACCAGGTGGTTCTGTAGATATTAGATGTCGGTCTCGTCAGCATACTGTAGATGATGGGCCAGGTAGTGGTGGTACTGATGGTTGTAAATTCTACGGTGGATCAGGATCTGCCTCAAGAATATATTATGATGGTTATTTTACTACTCAATATGTAGATGCCATCCCTTGTGCTACTCTTCTGGATCCTGGGGATCCGAGAAGTGGTGGCGGTGGCGGTAGTTCAGGTAATTCACCGCCACCTGATGATATAGATAACGATGATGATGTAGATACTATAACTATAGGAATAACACCTAATGAAGGCTTAGATCCTATTACGACTGATTCAGAATGTGATTATTTAAATGATTTACTTGATAGCTCGATTTTTAAAAGCAGATTAAATCAATTAATATTTGATGCTAGGGATAAAAATTATGAAATAATACATGAGTATACTAAAGGTATACTTGATGCAGATGATCTACCTGTTGATTCACTAGCTTTTCATGCTGACCAGGGAACTAATAATAAACCAGAGGCACCTATAAGAAAATTACCAAACAATATAATACGTACCATGGTAGTGCATACACATTATGAAGGAGATGCTTCTAATGATGGAACTATAAGTATGTTTTCTTATCCTGATTTACAGGTGTTTCTAGTAGATGTATTAAAAGCAAATATTACAGGGAAAGATACGAGTCAAATGACAAGTATATTAGTAGCAGCAAATAGCCAATCAATTAATGTGTATGCCATTAAAAAAGACCCGAATTCTACTTTAGCAAGTAATTATGATTTTCATCAAAATGTCGTATTGCAAATGACAGAACCAGAAAAAAAGGCAGAACGCTATAAATATCAAGAAGCAATTGAGAAATCTGAAGATCAAGATGGTTTAGAAATTACTGCTTTACAACAATTAGAAAAAATGGGCTTGCAATTGTATAGGTCTAAAGATGCCCATAATAGTTGGGAGCAATTAACTTTAAACCCTACTCCTTCTGATCCCGATGAGCCTGAATTAGGAGCATCCATACCTTGTAACTAATAAAATAAAAATTATGAAAAATATTCTATTTATAATACTAACCTGTGTTGGCTTATATTCTTGTAAAGCACAAATTTATCCAATGGAAGGAGGTAGATCAGGATTAATAAAAGACGGAATGTCTTTTAAAGATACCAATAATAATCTCAATAAATTTGTGGGCACTTGGGAATATGAGGATGCTACTATAAAGCTTACCGTCATGTTACAAAAGATAGATGATTATTATGATAATGGATATTATTCTGACGTGATTGTAGGAAATATTATCTATGAAGAAAATGGCCTAGAGATTATAAATACCTTGACAAATCCTGCTGTATCTCAAGGATCAGATGATATTTACCATATCAAAATGTTTAGTATTAAAAGTCCATCAATCATTGCTGGTTTTTTTGAAGACCCTATACGTAGTAAATGGACTACTTATAGTTTATACTTAACTTATAATTTATCGAGTGTAGGCGGTAATTCTCAACCACAATTAGAGTGGTCCATACGTATAAGAGATTTTTATAATCCTAATGATGATATAGATGCCGAGCAAGAATCACGTGTGCCACGATTATTGACACTAACTAAGGTTTAATTAAAAATCCCCTATAAAAACGCAGTTTTTATAGGGGATTTTTTAGTTTAATAAATTTATGATTTACTCACCAACCACACCAGCACTAACAATCGCCTCACGATCAATCTTCTTAATCATTCCTTGTAATGCTCTTCCTGGACCTACTTCGATAAAATCAGTGGCACCATCTTTAAGCATATTTTGCACTGACTGTGTCCATTTTACAGGACCCGTTAATTGATAGATGAGGTTTGTTTTAATATCATCTACATCAGTCGTTCCTAGTGTAGTTACATTTTGATAGATAGGACATAAAGGAGTTTCAAAATGGGTAGCTTCAATTGCTGCTGCAAGTTCTTCACGCGCTGGTTCCATTAATGGAGAATGAAATGCGCCACCTACTGGTAACATAAGAGCACGTTTGGCACCTTTTTCTTTAAGAAGTTCACATGCTTTTTCTACAGCGTTAGTAGCACCAGAGATCACCAGTTGACCTGGGCAATTATAGTTTGCCGCTACCACAACACCATCTACACTTTTACAAGCTTCTTCCACTATGGAGTCTTCTAAACCTAATATAGCCGCCATAGTACTTGCTTGGTGTTCACATGCTGCTTGCATAGCCAGCGCACGTTTAGAAACTATTTTTAAGCCATCTTCAAAGCTTAATGTTCCTACCGCAGTAAGTGCACTTAATTCTCCTAGTGAATGACCAGCAACCATTTCTGGTTGAAAGGAATCACCCATCATTTTTGCAAGAATTACAGAGTGTAAAAAGATAGCTGGTTGTGTTACTTTAGTCTCTTTCAGTTCTTCAGGAGTTCCTTCAAACATGATTTTTGAAATCTCAAAACCTAGAATCTCATTTGCTTGATTAAAAAGAGATTTTGCTTCTGGGAAGTTATCATATAAGTCTTTACCCATTCCTGTGAATTGAGCTCCTTGACCCGGAAAAACGTATGCTTTCATAGTGTGTTAATTAATTGGTATGGCAAATTTAATAAAAAGTAGGCAGTAGGCAGTTCGTAAAATCGCTTTGCTCATTTACGGAAAGTAGGCAGTCAATTTAAAATTCTCATTAATAGTTACAGAATTCAGCTCAATAAAGACGTCATAGCGATGAGCAAAAGCTACGAAGTGATCTGTGATAATAACACTTAAGATTCTATAAAAGCAGATTGCTTCGATACGCTCACAATGACGTTTTGCAGTGACTGTCTACTTAAAACTGCGGACTGAATACTTAAAGACTAGAAACTAAACACGTTCCCAAGTCTCAAAGTCAAAAGCAAATTTATGTTTCTCGTCTACTGTGTGATGTTCTGTGCGTATAAGTTTCCATTGCTTTTCATTAAACTCAGGGAAATAAGTGTCTACTTCAAAAGATCCATGTACGCGAGTGAGTTCAATACGATCAGCCACTTCAAGGCCTAAATTATAAATCTCGCCACCACCTATAATGAATGGTTCTTCATCACTGGATGTTGCAGCAAGCGCAGTGGAAAGGTCGTGAACGACTATGCCGCCATCTGTTTTATAATTACTGTCTCTCGTGAGGATAATATGTGTGCGATTGGGTAATGGTTTAGGAAAACTCTCAAAAGTCTTACGTCCCATTATAATATGATGACCAGTTGTAAGAGATTTGAAACGTTTGAAATCATCTGGTAAATGCCATACGAGATCACCGTCTTTTCCTAATTCATTATTTGCTCCAGCTGCAGCAATCATGGTTACGACACGTTTCTTAGAAACTGGTGTGGACACAATCTTAGTTTCTGGTAATGGATGAGCAGTCGCTACTTTTTCTTCTAGTTGAGCGATGCGTTCTTTTTGCTTTTGAACTAAACGGTCGTATTGAGTTTTTTCCCATCCAGGACCCAATAATCGATTTGTAATAAAAACTTTAAATGCATGATAGATAATAAACAACAACCAGATAAATAACACCCAAATCCACCATTCGATGTCAAGAATACGCAAAGGTTCCACTTTCATCATCACTTGGCTAATGATAATTAAACCTACAGCGCCTACTAAGAAAACGACAAAATGTGTGAACAGTCCGCGTTTCTCTTTAATGCGTCGCTGTGCGTTTTCTATCATCTCCTTTTGTACAGGATCAATTGTAGGCTCTTCTTTTTTCTTTCTACCGAACATATAACGTACTTTTATATTCAAATTTAAGCAGTTCTCGCACGATTCAATCCTTACACATGCATAAAATAAGATCACAGTATCCCATTCTTGAAAATTACACCTATCTCAATACTGCAAATCATGGTTTGATCTCACAAGATTTGATCGATTATCGAATCAATATAATGAATGAAATGCGTGATAATGCCAGTAATTATACAAACAAGCGTAACGTTTTTATAGATGAGGTAAGAGAAACGATTGCTCGTTTTTTAAACGCTCGATTTGAAAATACTGCTGTGATTCCTAACTTCTCAACGGGATTCAATATCCTCATGGAAGGAATTGATAAAAACGCTAAGTTTCTCTTGCTTGAAGGTGATTATCCATCGGTAAATTGGTCTGTGGAGACTCGTGGGTTTGATTGTGTATATGCGACGATTGATCACAACTTAGAGAATCATATTCTCAAGGCATGTGAGGAACATCAACCTGATTTTTTCTGTTTTTCTGTGATTCAATACATCTCAGGAATTAAGATTGATTTGGAGTTTGTGAAAAAGCTCAAACGGCAGTTTCCTAGTATGATTCTGATAGGTGACTTGACACAATATGTAGGATGTGAAGAATTCCGCTTTCGCGAAAGCGGACTCGATATCATCCTAGCGAGCTGTTATAAGTGGCTCAATGCTGGAGATGGAAATGCCTTTATATGTGTGAAGGATGAAGTCAAAGAAGTTATCAAACCTAGTAGAATAGGTTATAGAAGTACTCGTAATATTATGGATGTTATTCCAGAATTTATAGATCGATTTGAACCTGGTCATCAAGATATGACAGCTTTTGGAAGTTTGAAATTTGCCATGGAAACTGTTGAAGAAATAGGTTTTGATCATATCCAAAAAGAATTAAATCACTGGTCTAAACTTGTGAAAAGTGAATTTACAAAGCGAGGATTGCTAAATGAAAATGTCGTTCAACGAGAAAAACACTCTACTATTTTTAATATTAACGGTGATCAAAAACTCTATGAAAAATTGAGGGATCACCATATAATTACCTCATTACGTGGCGACGGTTTAAGAGTGAGTTTCTCTTACTTTAATAATCAAAAAGATCTCGACCAGCTATTATTCCATCTCAATAACAGATAGGCTTTTATAATTTTATTCTGTAGGGTGTTTCGGTATATTTCAGCTAAATAGTTCGGAAGATAATCTAGCTGCTTAATACTCAGAGATTGTTTAAGAATGAAGAAAATTCTACAAAAAAAACACTTAATATCGACGTTAATAGTTTTTGTCGATTATATTTATAGGATTAATCTTAGTTTTATTAGGGATGAAGCTATAGAATATACATATGTTTGTAATATTTAAACTATAGCCTTATGAGTGTTTCTAAACTTATTTTCAGACCTTTTTTTCTTCTTGTTTTTGCAATGTTCGTTTTTATACAAGGTACGACTGCTCAAATAGGGATAAATACAGATATTCCAGAAGGAATTTTAGATATTACATCAACAGACTCAGGTGTTCTATTGCCTAGAATAGCCCTAACTTCCTTAACAACAGCTGCGCCAGTGATTAATCCTAACGGTGGTGTGCTTGTAGATGGTACTATGGTTTGGAATACAGGTCTCGCTGGTGTTACCCCAGCTGGATATTATTACTGGCAAGGTGCACAGTGGAATCAAGTTGTAAGTAAGCCTGCTGCACAACCGCAAGTGTTTTTTGGGAAATTATTAATTACAGCATCAGGAGTTATTAATGTTACAAGTGTGCCGTTTCAGCCTACGTCTATTGAGTTTACTGCTGTTAATCGGGTTCTCGGTTTTGATAATGGAGCTAATAATTCTGATTCGGATAACTCTAATGATATAAGATTAGCTGGTGGACGCAGCACTGGATACGCACAAAATGTAGGAGGAACTATCTCGCAACAAACTATTTCAAATGCTTATAGCGGCTCCAGTTTAAATAATATAGGGACATATAGTTCAGACAGTCATTGTTTTGCAGCATTTTTTGTAAATAATAATGGAGACCCTATTCATGATAATGGTACTGCTGCAGGTGGTACTGACACTCAAGGTGGACTTATATCTGCGACGTTTACTAGTTTTGATCCCACTGGATTTACTATAAATGTAGATAACTTTCTTGCAGGTGCCCTTTCTGGAACAACTACTATTACTGATAGAACTAATCAAATAGTCGTTATTTACAAAGCATATAGGTAGATTAAACGTGTTCTTTATAATACAAATGGAGGATATTTAGTAAATCTTTACCTTCTGTATAGTATTTGATGTCGTGCTTTATCTTGTTACATAACAATTCAGCTTTAGTTTTGTGAAAAAAAAGAATGAACTCGATTTTTCGTATTTCAGTTTTATTAATTTTCATGTTTCAGTTTTCTCAAGCGCAACAATTGCCTTTAGATTTTGAAGGTAACTTATATCCTTTTACTGGCTTTTCAGGTTCTTCACATTCTTTTAGAGGTGATCCAGCACAATCTGGTAATAATGTAGGTCAGTTTTTTAATGATGGTGGTCAACCTAATCAAGGGTTTTTCATAGATCTTTCTTCTCCTGCAGATCTAAGTATAGATCAAAACCTAACCTTGCGATTCTATGCATTTGATCCTAATGCTCATAATATCCTTTTAAAGCTAGAAAATGGAAATCAACCAGATGCACAAGTAATAACACAAATCTCTGGCGGAGCTAATAGCTGGCAAGATGTGAATTTTGATTTTTCTACTGCAATAGATAGCAATACTGGGAATGCGACTTCAATTACAGGGCAATATAATCGGGTGACTTTATTTATTGATTTTGGTGCTAACTCGCCAGGAACCTATCTAGTAGATGATATTAATAATGGAGCAGTAGTGATTGTTCCTAATCCGGTAGATGTAGTCTATACAGATCTAGTCTGGTCTGACGAGTTTGATACTATGGGAACAAATAATCCTATTGATCCTACAAAGTGGTTTCATCAAACGCAATTACCTGCTGGTGGAAGCTGGTTTAATGGAGAACAACAGCATTATACTAATAGAGTTGATAATTCCTTTGTAGAAAATGGCTTCTTAAACATAGTAGCAAAGAAGGAAAACTTTACAGATCAAGGATCCACGAAACAATACACGAGTGCGCGTTTAAATTCTAAGTTTGCTTTTACTTATGGTAGGGTAGATGTAAGAGCAAAACTACCTTTTGGTGATGGAACATGGCCTGCGATATGGACGCTAGGAAAAAACATTAATGAAGATGGTGGCTACTGGGATAGTACTTATGGAACTACCAACTGGCCATTAACTGGTGAAATAGATATCATGGAACATGGACTAGGAGCAGTAAATCATGTGTCTGCAGCATTGCATACCGCTTGTAATGGCTGCTCTGGAGCGACTATGAATTTTAGATCTACGACTTTACCAGACGTGGCTAATAATTTTCATATATACTCTGTGAACTGGTCGTCACAACAAATTACTTTTTTGATTGATGACGTACCATTTTATACGTATAATCCAACTGTTAGGAATGTAACTACCTATCCGTATTTTGAAGATCAATATATGTTATTAAATGTTGCAATGGGTGGAATTGCAGGAAATATAAGCCCTAGTTTTACTCAAAGTAGTATGGTGATTGATTATGTGCGTGTGTATCAAAACACGTTAAGCACTGCAAATATTAATCCTATAAACGCGAGATTATATCCTAATCCTACGAGCGATACGGTTTCTATTACTTCTGCAGGATCTATAGATCGTATTGAGTTATACACCATGCTAGGGCAACGTGTTTTTGAAAAGACTGAGAATTGTAATTCGCTAGATGTTTCTATGTTTGATAACGGTATGTATTTGATTAAAATTCATTCCGGTAACCAAGTGCAAACGGAGCAATTAGTTGTAAAATAGTATTTAAAAAAAAGGCATAAATTTATTATAAGCAGCTACTGCTTATAAAAAGCGAGCAAATCAATTAGTTGATTTACTCGCTTTTTTATTTTGCCTACTGCCTACTGCCTACTGCCTACTGATTAATGTGCCTCTAACCAATTCTGTCCTAATCCAACTTCCACATCAAGCGGTACAGTCATCTTATAAGCATTTTGCATCTCATCTTGAATAAATTTTTTCATATCCTCAAGTTCATCATTATGGATATCAAAAACCAATTCATCATGTACTTGAAGTAGCATTTTAGACTTGCAATTCAATTCTTCAAACTTCTTATGAATGTTGATCATTGCAATCTTGATAATGTCGGCTGCGCTACCTTGAATAGGTGCATTTACCGCATTGCGCTCCGCTGCACCTCGCACGATAGCGTTAGAACTATTGATGCCATTTAAGTAACGACGTCTTCCTAGAACCGTTTCTACATATCCATTCTCACGTGCAAATTCTACTTGATCAGACATGTAGTTGCGTAGTTTAGGATAGGTTGCATAATAAGTGTCAATCAGCTCTTTTGCTTCTCCACGAGAAAGATCTGTTTGATTACTTAACCCAAAAGCACTCACTCCATAGATAATCCCAAAGTTCACCGTTTTTGCATTACTACGTTGATCTCTTGTAACATCTTCAAGGGCAACATTAAAAACTTTTGCAGCTGTAGAGGCGTGAATATCTTCACCGCTTTGGAAAGCAGCAATCATATTCTCTTCTTCACTTAATGCCGCGATAATACGTAGTTCTATTTGTGAATAATCTGCAGCGACTAGAGTATAGTTTTCATCTCTAGGAACAAATGCTTTACGTACTTGACGTCCACGTTCTGTTCGTATTGGTATATTCTGTAAGTTAGGATCTGTAGAACTCAAACGACCTGTTGCAGCAACAGTTTGCATATAATTGGTATGTATGCGCTTTGTTTTTGCATCTACTTGATTAGGTAATGCGTCTACATAAGTAGATTTTAATTTACTGAGACCACGATAGTCCAGTACGTTTTGAATAATCGAGTGATCTTTTGCGAGGTAACTTAAAACATCTTCGGCAGTGGAATATTGACCAGTTTTAGTCTTTTTAGGTTTGTCAACCAGTTGAAGTTTTTCAAATAGGATAATTCCTAGTTGTTTAGGAGATCCTATATTGAATTCTTCTCCTGCGACTTCATAGATATCTTTTTCTAATTGAGCAATATCAGTTTCCAGATCACCAGACAGCGAATTCAAAAACGCCTCGTCTAGATTTATTCCTTCTATTTCCATTGCAGCCAGTACATCTAATAAAGGCATTTCAATATCATGGAATAATTTATCAGTTCCAGCACTTGCTAGTTCTGGTAAGAAGTGTTCTTTTAGTTGGAATGTAATATCTGCATCTTCAACTGCATATTCTTTTTGCTTTTCAAGATCTACATCACGCATAGAAAGTTGGTTCTTCCCTTTCTTACCTATTAGTTCTACTATGGATTGTGGTGTGTAGTTCAAATAAGTTTCTGCTAGCACGTCCATATTGTGACGCATATCTGGATTGATTAGGTAATGAGCCAGCATGGTATCAAACATTGGGCCTTTTACTTTTACTCCATATTTGTCTAGAACCTTGATGTCATATTTAAGATTTTGCCCTACTTTTTCAATGCTTTCGCTTTCAAAAAACGGTTTGAGTTGGTCAACAATGACTTGTGTCGCATCGCGATCTTCAGGAATAGGAAGATAAAAACCTTTTCCTTTTTCCCATGAAAATGCTATTCCTACTAACTCTGCAGCCAGTGGATCAAGTCCTGTAGTCTCTGTGTCAAAACAAACACTAGATTGTTGCATTAAGGATTGTAAGAACAATTTAGTTCCCATTCCTTCTTGTACTAGCTGGTATAAATGATCGCTAGTTGCAAGAGTCTTACGGCTGTTTTCTTGAGGAACATCATCTGTTCCAGAACTAGGCGCATCAAATAAAGAGAACTGTCCTGCACCTGCAGAAGAGCTTGTGCTTGAACTAGCTTTAGAACTTGAAATGCTTGTCGCTGGTAAATCTTTAGAAAAAATCTTTGCCATTGTTTCCTTAGCACGACGGAATTCTAGCTCGTCAAAAATCTCATGAACAGCTTCTACATTAGGGTCGTCTAACTCGTAATTTTTTGCATGAAAAGTTACTGGGCAATCCAGCCTAATAGTAGCTAGTTTTTTAGAAAGAAGACCTAGCTCTCCATTTGCCTCTACTTTTTCTTTCATTTTGCCTTTAAGCTCATGAGTGTTTGCCAGTAAACCTTCCATGGAACCGTAAGCGGCTATAAATTTCTTTGCGGTTTTATCTCCTACACCAGGTAATCCAGGAATATTATCACTGGCGTCACCCATCATTCCTAAGTAATCTATGACTTGTTCTGGACGCTCGACTTCAAATCTCTTTTGTACTTCAGGAATTCCCCATATTTCAATACCATTACCCATACGAGCAGGTTTGTACATAAAAATATTTTCAGACACGAGTTGTGCATAATCCTTATCTGGTGTGACCATGTAGGTAGTGAAACCTTCTTTTTCAGCTTGTTTTGCAAGCGTTCCTATCAAGTCGTCTGCCTCGATTCCTTCTACCACTTCTATAGGAATATGCATGGCTTTTAAAATGCGCATGATATATGGTACAGCTATTTTTATAGCCTCAGGCGTTTCATCGCGATTTGCCTTGTAGTCTTCATACATTGCAACACGATCTGCGCTACCACCTTTATCAAAAGCTACGGCTAGATATTCTGGTTTCTCACGTCTTATAACGTCAAAAAGCGAATTTGTGAAACCCATAATCGCACTGGTATCCATACCAGCACTATTAATTCTAGGGTTTTTAATAAGTGCATAATAACCTCTAAAAATCAAGGCATAAGCATCTAGGAGAAATAATCTTTTATCGTTAGTACCGTCGTTAGTCATCTTAATATTTTGTGGACGTTAAAGATAAAATTCTCGGTAGACTTAATAAGAGTTCATTTTAGATAAAACAGAGTTTTTATTCACTACCTATAATAAAGAAACCGCTAGATTTCCCATCAAAAGTCTAGCGATTATACCATAACATATATAAACTCTCTCAAAAGTTATTATGGCTTTTTTTCTTCCGCTTTCGTGAAAGCGAAATTATTATAGTTTTAATTGTTCTCTAAAGTCTCTATACGTTTTTCAAGTTCTGTAAAACGTTTGTTTTCTTCTTTTAAAGTTGCTATCTCTTTTTTGAGTTCTATAATGATCAATTGTTGTTTTTGAATAGCTTTTACTGCAACTGGAATGATTTTATTATAATTAACAGTCCATAATTCATTTTCAGGATTTTCAGGTTCGTGTACTGCCTCAGGTAAAACCTTAAAAAGTTCTTGTGCAATAAATCCTAGGCTTTGCTTGCCATCTTTTTCTAGTGTTAACTTATCGTTTTTAAAAGTTGAATCATGCTGTAAATAACGCTGTGGATTTAATTTCATTAATATATCTGTACCGTTAGGAATATTTCTAAAGTTAGATTTGATACGTTTATCACTATAGGTATTCCATGCAAATGCAAGTCCAGTACCTATATTGTTGAAAGCACTATTAGGTAAATGCACGGCATAAGTAGGATTAGTTTGATTAACACCTAAGTATTGCTTGATTTCTATAGTTCCATCTCCAAATAATTGTAGCATATCACCTACACCAGTATGATTAAAGTTCATTCTGCTTATATCAGCCGTGTTATCTGTACGAGTAGCAATAGTCCATGTGTTATCAGTTTCTACACTATTTGTAAATCGTAATCTAGAGAAGTCGTTTGCACCAGTCTCAGTAAGAATAAGCTGCGCAGTAGTTGTACTAGTAAGACCACCAGCATTTCCTGTAATTTGAACTGCACCGTTGTCTACGTTGATGATTCTTCCTGCACCAGCGCCACCTTCATCATAGGCCTGATCGAGTGTGTTTTGGGTGTTTCCATCTTGTAATGAAGACAGATTTAGTGTTTGTGCAGCGATATCATCATCTTGTAAAGAGATTTCTAGATTGGTACCGTTAAGGTTGAGTACGTCTATTTGTTGGTTATCTGTCCCAATTCCATCTTGTAATGTAGATGAATTTAGAATTTGTGTCGCTTGTGCATCACTTTGCAATGAGATTTCAAGAGTAGTACCGTTAAGATTGAGAACGTCAATTTGTTGGTTGTCTGTATCTATAATTTCATCCTGCCAAAAAGCAACACCATTTGCATCACTCTTTAATACCTTACCTGTGCCTTCTCCACCAGTTTCATATTTGAATGTCCCTAGTATATCTAGAGTTGTTGTAGGGTTATCATGTCCTAAGCTTAACTGACCTATATCATAAAGAACAAATTTAGTTCCTGAGGAAGTTGATACGGTTTTCATAACGGTTACGAATGCAATATCTCCAATAAGTACATTCCCAGAAGCCTCACCATTATCATAATTTGAAACATTGGAATAGTAAATATTAATTTTAGGACTTCCTAAATTTATTCCATTATCAATAATTTCGAAAACATATGTTTCACCTGATACAAGATAAACATCTCCAGGATCAAGGTTTATTGATATTATAGATCTCATATTACTGAACTGGAGGTTTCTTCTCTGATTGTACGATGAAACTCCATTACGAGTAATTTTTATCCCGACGGATTGATTCGTTGGAGTGGTGTCCGATGCAAAAATTTTAAAATCACTTAAATCACCACTTATTGAAGGAATGAATGATTGAGAGACGCCACTATTTATTAGAACAGTGTCAGATCCTAAAATGTTACTTTGATCAGAAATTAAACCTCCAGTAATCCCATTTGCTTGAGCCTCGATGACATTTGTGCCAGATGTGACTCCTAAATCTAATATTGCGTTGGGATTATTATTATTGATACCCAAATGGCCATTATCATTTAATAACATTTGATCAACATTGTTAGTTCTGAATCGTAGAAACTCTGAGTTTGTTGTCCCTATAAAATTTGAAGAACTTGTTGGGGTGTTGCCTGTTAGCGACCATCCGTTTAAATTTATTAATGGAGATAAATCGAGTATCTGTTTAGGGATTCCATCATCTTGAAGAGGAATTTCTAGATTTGTACCGTCGAATTATAGTTAGTTGGTCAACCGAAGTTAGTAAATTCTATGATAATTAGGCTTTTAATTTCTTTTAAGGCTTTAACGATATATCAACATTTCTATAATTAATACACATTAATTTCGCAAGATGCGTTTTCTCATTCCTATTATTATTTTTCTTGTTTTTCAAGTGTATTCTTTTCAATTAATCAGAACACTTTCTCGTGGCCACTGGTGGAAATGGGTTTATCTACTTGTAACTGTTCTCATATTATTAAATGTGATCATGCAATTTGTGTGGCACCCTAATCGTGGTGTGGTAAGTGGAACAAGAGACTTTGCTGTAACACTTTTCTTAGGCTTATTTGCTGCTCAAGCGGTGATGATTCTAATTATGTTAGGTGAAGATATTTATAGATTTTTTGAAGGTGTTTTTAATTCGCTTTTGCATAAGCGAGAAAACACATCATTCCTACCTAGTAGGAGAGCTTTTATTTCCAAAGTAGGTTTAGGTCTTGCAGCTTTGCCTTTTGGGGCGATATTATATGGTGCGTGGAAAGGGAAATATAATTATCAAGTACGTGAATATGAAATGAGTTTTGATGATTTGCCCGAAGCTTTTGATGGTTATAGAATTACTCAAATAAGTGATATACACGTAGGGAGTTTTGATGATAGAGAAGAGGTGAAGTATGCTATTGATTTGGTTAATAAACAAGCCAGTGATGTTATTTTCTTCACGGGTGATTTAGTGAATAATATCAGTACAGAGATGCATGGATGGGAAGATGTTTTCGGTAGTTTAAAAGCTGCTGATGGTGTTTACTCTGTGTTAGGAAATCATGATTATGGAGATTATTACGGCTGGGAAGG
>JALZUY010000090.1 GCA_023301395.1 Nonlabens sp. | reverse complement strand
GAATTTATAGAATAGACAATATAATTAAAGAACAGCCAAGTAAATTATGGGATGATTTTGGGAATCAAACTGGAATTAGTAAGAAAGAATTCAATGAGTATTATAAAGAAAATAAAAATGCTTTTGGAATTCAAATACATCAAGTGAAAAGTCTTATAAAGCACTCAATTAAACTTGAAAATTTAAAAAACATATTCCCTGGATTTATGCCTCCACAAACTTATAGTTATATAGATAAAAGCGAAATTAATTTTAGTTCATTGAAAGAATTAATATCGTAACAGAACAAATATTTTATAATATCATAAGAACTTTACCTTTACACTTTCAATACACACATGTCCATAAACAACCGCATCCTTTTTGAAGACAACCACTTAATTGCTATAAACAAGCAGTCAGGTGATCTAGTACAAGGTGATAAAACAGGTGACGTTATTCTGCCTGATTTGATAAAGGATTATATCGCAAAGAAGTATGATAAACCTGGAGCCGTTTTTCTAGGAGTAACGCATAGATTAGATCGACCTACCAGTGGTGTGGTCGTTTTTGCACGTACTTCAAAGGCATTACCGCGCATGAACAAGTTATTTGCTGACCATGAAACGAGTAAAACATATTGGGCTGTAGTAGAAGGAACCACTCCTCATAAAAAAGATAGATTGGTACATCATCTCGTGCGTAATACTAAGCAGAATAAAAGCTACGCTCATGACCATGGTGTTCCTAATTCCAAAGAAGCCATTCTATCCTATAAAGTCATTCAAAAGCTTGATAACTACACTTTACTTGAAGTTGCTCTTGAAACCGGTAGACATCATCAAATACGTGCGCAACTGAGTAAAATAGGTTGCGTAATTAAAGGCGATTTAAAATATGGTGCACGACGAAGTAATAAGGATGGTAGTATTCATTTGCACGCACGCAAACTTGAATTTATGCATCCTGTAAAAAAGGAACCTGTTGAAATTATTGCACCAGTTCCAAGTGGTGACTCTATATGGAAAGCGGTCAGTTCTTAATAGGAATAGCTCTTACTGTATATCGTTAGGTAACTCATCATTTTAAGATAAGAATAAGACTCACAGTTCTATTCTATCTTTAAAATTCTTTAAATTGGATTTATAACTAGTATGAACTTATGAGTATTGAAGATCAAATTCACGTGATTCACAAAACACAACAAGAACATTTTAAATCTCAAAAAACTAAGGATGTAACTTACCGCATCGCTGCTCTCAAGAAGTTGAAATCAGTTATTCAAAGTAAGGAGCAAGAAATATATAAAGCACTAGCAAGTGATTTGGGTAAAAGTGAATTTGAAGCATTTATTACTGAGTATCAAGTCATCACTGGTGAACTCGATAAGTACATCAAAAAAACCAAAAGCTGGTCCAAACCTAGAAAAGTAAGACCATCAATTCTAAATTTTCCTTCTCGAGCTCGACAATATCCAGAACCATATGGCAATGCGCTCATTATGTCACCTTGGAATTATCCGTTTCAGCTAGCGCTAGCTCCTTTAATAGGTGCTGTAGCTGCTGGAAACACAGTGACATTAAAACCTAGCGAATTCTCAACAGCCTCTTCAAAGTTATTACAAGAGGTCATTGATGAGGCGTTTGAACCTGAGCATGTAAAAGTCATTCAAGGCGATGCTTCTGTTGCTAAAGAACTCACGATTCTCAAATGGGATTATATTTTCTTTACGGGAAGTCCGCAAGTGGGAAAAGCCATTTATCAAGCAGCTGCAAAACATTTAACGCCAGTAACCTTAGAATTAGGTGGTAAAAATCCGTGTGTGGTTAATGAAAGTGCAAATCTTAAAATAGCTGCTCGACGCATAGTGTGGGGAAAGTTTCTCAATGCTGGCCAGACTTGTACTTCACCAGATTATATATTAGTTCATTCCACTATTAAAAAAGAATTTACTGAACATATCAAAACGGAGATTACTAACTTCTTTGGAGAAAACCCAAAAAAAAGTATTGACTTTCCTAGAATTATAAGGAAAGAACATTTCAATAAACTGATTGAAATGTTAGAAAATCAAGAATTACTAACTGGTGGAGAACATGATAATGAATCATTGTACATCGCTCCTACTCTAATCGATGAACCTTTACGAAATAGTAAAGTGATGGAAAATGAAATTTTTGGACCTATTCTTCCTATTATTTCCTATGAAACTCGTGAGGATTTAATTGAATGGATTGATTCTTATGATAAATCCTTAGGTGCTTATATTTTTAGCGATGATAATGACTTTGAGCAATGGTTTATTAAAAGATTCTCTTATGGCGGCGGAGTTGTAAATGATAGTATTGTTCAATTTATAAATGAGCGACTTCCTTTTGGAGGTGTTGGTAATAGTGGAATAGGTAATTATCATGGTAAAAGAACCTTTGAAACATTCTCTCATTTAAAAGGAATAGTCCATCGTGGTACGTGGTTAGATATACCTATGAAATATGCGCCTTACTCAGGTAAACTAAGCCTGATTAAAAAGCCATTGAACTGGCTATAATCTTCAATTAAATCAATTATTTAATAATACTTAACTTGCTCGTAGCTTAATCCAGCAGCTATGTCACAATATTACAAGATTATAAATTTTAAAGTCATTATGTTGGGCTTATTATTTGCTTTTCACAGTCAAGCACAAGTCATGACTACTAGCTCATATCGTGACACGAGCATTCCTTTTATAGAAATTAATCCTTCTTTATATAACTATAATTATCCCATAAATTCTGACGTTCTCGCACTACTTACATATACTCCACCGCAAGATGGTTCTTATCTCGCAGCTAGTTATGGACATAGATATTTAAGTAGTACGACTAATAAAACAGACAATCACGGCGGATTTGATTACTGGCCAGATCATAATTACCAAGGCATCACTTATGATGACAATAATAAAGCACCCATCATATGTATGTGCGATGGGATTATAACACAAGTTCTTAATGGAACAGACGCTGCTATGGAGCAAACCGCTACTGGACGTAGCGTGCAAGTTGAATGTAATGGTACGACTCAATCTTATGGAAGTAATTTTAAAATTAATTACAGACATTTAAGTAGTCTAGGAACTCATGCTATCACTGCCGAAACTGCTCCGGCTAATTCCATCACTATAAATAAAGGTGATGTTATTGGATCAATAGGAGCTTCAGGCTTTACCTCAAATGTTCATTTACACATGAGCGCACAGCTTACACATCCTACAAATGGTAATTACTTTGTACATACCGCTCGACTTTTTGATCCCACAGTACATCCACAAATACTGACTACTTTAAATCAAGCAAATATTTCATTACTGCATCGATGGGGAAATAAAGCACTTTTCAGAGTAACCTGGCCTTATAATCAATCAATCAATCAGTTTGAATTTAGTAATTCAAATTATCAAGTGATATTCAATAAAGAAGATGCTTATGACACCGGAAGTTCCATAAGAGATAATCACGATTGCCTACCTCAAATAGAAGTTTATGCCTATCAATTTAACGGTAAACTAGATGCCGCAAGTAGATACAACAATGAAAAAGTAAACATGCCAGCTATTTATCCTGCTTCACCGCAACGTGATTCAGATATAGCTACTTATGTATATCCACATTATCCAATTACTGAAAATAGTATTTCTTATGTTTATGATTTTGTAATCGATAATCTACCCAACAACGCACTGAATGATGATTTTGAAGTAAAATTAAGTGACGTTTGGGGCTACACAGTTGAAGGACGCATGTCTACCGCATCTATTGAAGATCAAACTGCTCTTAAGGTTCATTTATTCCCTAATCCAGTTACAGACAAATTAAATGTTCAGTTTAATACTGTTAATGAATCCTCCCTAATTCAGATTTATGATTTCAAGGGTGTATTAATTTCGTCTTTTGAAACGATCAATAAAAATGAAATAATCAACACTAACTCTTATTCACAGGGAATTTATTTTGTTAGAGTATGGAATGATTCTGGTAGTAATAATTTGAAATTTATAAAGAAATAATTGAGCTGTAGCTATTACGCTTTCGCGAAAGCGAGATACTTACCATCCTCGTTTTAACTTCACTTTATATAAGAAATTGAAGTTAAAAAAGTATAATCCATAAATTTTATGATTAACTTTAAATTATAATAAAAAAGTCATGTTTAATAGCATTACATCTACGGAGTTACAAGCATTAATATTCTCATCTACAGACTGGATGATTTTATTAATAATTTCTTGTGTAATTGCATTAACAACATTTGTAGTCTATCGTTTTCTTAATGAAAACCCTGATAAGACTAAAGATACTGTCATGATTAAAATAGATCGCAACGGTAAACACCGTTATGAAATCAAGGAAAATGTAGATAATGAAAAAACGCTCTTCTGGATGAAGATCATCTTCTTCATTATAGGATTAGCTCTTTTGTTCATTCCTATTCACAATTGGTTTTATAAATCATAACATTCAATGGTACAATTAGTAAAAATTTATGAGGACAATCCTAGTCCCAGAGAATTACAGCGTATTGCCAAAGCAATGAAAGATGGCGCTCTTGTAATATATCCTACTGATACGGTTTATGGATTAGGTTGTGATATCAAACATAAGGGAGCTCTTGAAAAAGTTGCCAAAATACGTGGTGTGAAACTTGAAAAAGCAAATTTTTCATTCATCTGTGAAGATTTAAGTGATCTAAGTGAATATGTAAGTCAAATTGATACAGCTACTTTTAAAATTTTAAAACGTAATTTACCAGGACCTTATACATTTATATTACCCAGTAACAACAACTTACCATCAGTATTTAAAAAGAAAAAAACAGTTGGAATACGTATTCCAGACAATTCAATCGCAATAGGGCTTGTAAAAGCTCTAGGGAATCCTATTATTTCTACTTCTATAAAAGATGAAGATGAGGTTATTGAATATACTACAGATCCAAGCCTTATCGTTGAGAAATGGAACAAACTTGTAGAATATGTTATCGATGGTGGTTATGGTGATAATATTGCCTCTACGGTAATAGACCTAACTGGTGATGAGCCAGTGCTCATAAGAGAAGGAAAAGGAAGTATAGAATTGTAACATGCGTGTTGAAAGATTAGTTTCTTATTTACTTTTTTTTATTGCAGCAGTGCTAGTCTTTGCAGCATTTGTGAATCCTATTAATTCAATTGATTTTGTTGAAGCAGACAGCTACTTTAAAGAAGCTCATACTGATGCACTTCTCTTCTATGCCGCTTTTATTGTTATCCCAGGTTTTATGATGCTTTTATGGTCTGATAAAAACAACTCTTTTATCGCCAAAGTTTGCTGGCTCATTCTCGCCTTTTCTATTGTAATGTTTGTTACCATACTGTTCTTGACTTATTTTATCAATCCTTATGATCTCGGGTTTGATGATTATGTAACTTATAGCTGGTATGTAGTATATGCGCTAGTTGCGCTTATTATCCTTACCATCATATATCTAGTTGCTAAGCTTTTTAAAGTTGGGCAGGACTAACTTAATAATACTTTTATAGTAATTCCTAATTTAATAAAAATCTTAGAATTTTGTTATTTTATCTTACATCTCCTTTAAATTGTCCTTGTAATTCTTTATTTTTCAATCAAGAAAAAAAATTCTATGAAGAACATTGATAAAATATTTGATAATAATAAAGAATGGATCAAGTCTAAACTTGCTCAAGATGATAAATACTTTGACAAATTAGCATCTGGTCAGTCTCCAGAGATCCTTTACATAGGTTGTTCAGACAGTCGCGCAACTGCTGAGGAAATCATGGGGCTAGGTCCAGGAGAAGTTTTTGTGCATAGAAATATTGCAAACATGGCATCGAGTCTTGACCTTACAGCAATGGGCGTTATTAACTATGCTGTAGAACATTTAAAAGTAGATCATGTAGTTGTTTGTGGTCATTACGGTTGTGGTGGAGTAAAAGCAGCAATGCAATCTCAAGATTTAGGGATTCTAAATCCATATTTAAGAAATATACGTGATGTTTATAGAATGCATAAGGATGAGCTTAATGCAATTACTGATGAGGACTTAAGATATCGCAGGCTGATTGAGCTCAATGTTCAAGAACAATGTATCAACGTTCTTAAAACCAGTGATGTGCAAATCGCTTTTAAACGTCGCGGTATTACTGTACACGGTTGGGTATTTGACCTTGCAACTGGTGAATTGATAGATCTTAAAATCGACTTCGCTAAGATTCTAGAAGACATTATGGAGATCTACCATCTCGACTAATTTCTTATAATTTTTTGGCGCCATTTATGGTTTGATGATTACGTTTCCACGGAAGCGTAATTAATCATGCCCATTCTCCATTAAGAGTCTATCTGTTTTAAGCCATGCTAGAGATACACTTTAATTTATATTTGTGGCTTAATCATTTTATATGAAAACATTTGCTCTTGCAATAAGTCTGTCCTTACTGCTATTACTAAGCTTTAACGTAAACGCACAAAAAGATAAACCTACTTCTCAAGAAGTTTCAAAAGCCAAAATTCTTAAAGAAAAATACGATGATGAAGAAGTCGTTATTTCTAATAAAACTACTCAAATCACTTTCTCTCGTAATAGTAAAACAGATAAAGTAGAAGTAAAAGAAGAAATCACAACTACCTTTTTTGCCATTGCACCACGAGCAGATATTGGCTACAGTACTGGTTATGATAATGAATCAACTGTTAAAAGGTTAGAATTACGTGATAAGCGCAATAAGAAAATCTCATGGTATGTAATGGATGAGGCTTATTCAAGTGAATCAATTTTCCACAACGACTATAGAGTAAAATATGGGAAACTTACTTTTCCATTACAAGGTTATGAACGTACAGTTACTGAAGTCAAAGAATATAAGGATGTAAAGTATTTCACATCAGACTACTTTGTAGAACCCTACAGAGTTATGAAAGGTACCGTAACTATTACAGTGCCAGACTGGTTGGAAATTAATATTAAAGAATATCATTTTAGCAATAGTGACATTAAAAAAGTTTCTAAAAAAATGCCTAATGGAAATGAAATCACTTTTAAAATAAATAATCTGGATCCTATGAAAAGAGAATTCCGCTCTCCTGGTAATTCTTTTATTTATCCACATGTATTATATCTCACGCAGTCTTTCCAAAATAGTAAAGGAGAGAAAGTGACTCTTTTTAAAGAAACTCAAGATTTATATAACTGGTACTCTTCACTTGTAAAAGATGTCGATGTAGAAACAACCGACATTTCTTTAAAAGTAAAAGAGCTCACAAACGGTTTATCTACAGATGATGAAAAGGTGAAAGCAATCTATTATTGGGTTCAAGATAACATCAAGTATATCGCATTTGAAGATGGTATTGCTGGATTTAAACCCGACAGTCCACAAAATGTATTTAATAAAAAATATGGCGATTGTAAAGGAATGGCAATCCTTCTTAAAACCATGTTAGTAGAGGCAGGTTATGATGCTCGACTGGTATGGATAGGAACAGATAATATTGCTTATGACTACTCTACTCCATCATTAAGTGTAGACAATCACATGATTACTGCCATTATGGTAAATAACAAACCTATCTTTATTGATGGGACAGAAAAATTCAATTCCTACGGCACATTTGCAACTAGAATTCAAGGAAAACAAGCACTTATAGAGAACGGAGATACTTTTTTATTAGAAAAAGTACCACAAGCTACACCAGAGTTTAATAAAGAGATTTATAAAGCAACTTTTATAATAGAGGGAAATGATCTCGTTGGCAAAATGAATAAAGAACTTACTGGAGAACAAGCGAGTAGTTTCTTGTATGGGTTTACCGGTATGGAACAAGACAAACGTAAAGAAACCATGTTAAGAGTTCTTACAGATGGTAATGATAATGCGGTTATTGAGAACGTAAGCGATTTTGACCCAACAGACCGTGATCAATCTTTAAAGATCACCTATGATATGAAAGTATCAAACGCCATTAGTAGTTTTGATGACAATTTATATCTAGAACTCGATCCTGTGAGATATTTATCAAACTGGACCATGGAAGAAGATCGCAATAACTCG
>JALZUY010000089.1 GCA_023301395.1 Nonlabens sp. | reverse complement strand
GTGCTCTTCCGATCTGGTGGAGCCCTAGTAAACGTAATAATCCATATTCAAATAGCGGTATAGTAGTAAGTGTCACACCACAAGATTTACCTGATTTTAAAGAGAATGATCCTTTTGTATGTCTGGATTTTCAAAAGAAAGTAGAGTATGATTGCTGGGTTGCTGCCGGAAAGACTCAAAAAGTTCCTGCACAACGCATGACTGATTTTATCGCAGGAAAAATATCTACAGATTTTCCTAAAACATCTTACCAGCCAGGATTAACGGCTGTTGACTTGAATGAAGTCTTACCGGATATGCTAGCGAGTAGATTGAGGAAAGCTTTTGTAGCTTTTGGAAATAAGATGAAAGGGTATTTAACTACTGATGCGGTTTTACATGCTCCAGAAAGTAGAACCTCTTCTCCAGTTAAAATACCTAGAGATTTAATGACTCTAGAACACATTGAGATTAAAGGTCTATATCCATGTGCCGAAGGCGCAGGATATGCTGGTGGAATCATAAGTGCAGCCATAGATGGAATAAATTGTATGGATCGCATTATTGAAAAGGAATTTGCTATAAAACAGAAATATTAAAAATAGTTATAATCTCTTAAGAGTAAGAACATTTTAAAGACTAGGCTTCTATGGAATGTTTAGACAGCTGGTCCTCATTCTCAAATAACTTTGTGTAGTCTGTAATATCATTAATCCCTTCTAGTTTGCACATTATGATGATTGCTCCACATAAACCTTCAAACTGTAGATTCCTGTCTTCTGGATTTGACGGTTTAAAATGATTGTGTTTTAAAGGTAATTGATAACCGCAGCCTTGAAGAAATGCTTGTTCAATTCTTAGTAATTCAGACGGTTTATAGCCGTATAGTCTCTTACCTAGCTTTTCATTAACGATTCCTATGTAGTTTAAATTTAAACTTCCATGATCATCTGATAAGTGTTTCCAGGCATCATTATTATCACATATGTTTCCTACTGCACATTGACATGCACATTCTGGATGCAATGTTCCATTATGGAAAGCATCATATAGTTTAGTAATGGCGTTTGTGAATCTTTGAGTCATGGGATTTTTAAGCCTTGTTTATTTAAGTAAGTTAAGGATTACTTAGCCTTACTAAATTAGTATTTTTTTTATAACTATAAAGATTAGTCTAAGGTGTTCTAAAGTCCTTAAAGCTCCTAAAAAGGTCAAAGATTGTTCTAGACATGATTTTATTGACTTTAGAATCTTAAGTTTGTGAATCTAAGTTTTAATAAATGAATCAAAAAGTAATTACTCTAGGTGAAGTTCTTATGCGGTTAACAGTACCGCATCATAAACGTTTATTTCAAACGGTAAATTTTGATGTCACATTTGGTGGGTCAGAGGCAAATGTAGGTGTTTCCTTAGCTCATTTTGGATTAGAAAACACGCATATTACTGCAGTTCCTACTAATGATTTAGGAGAACGAGTTTCTCGTTTCTTAAAACTCAATGGAGTTAATGAAGAAGGAATTACTCGTAAAGATGGAAGGTTAGGGATTTACTTCTTAGAGGCTGGAGCTATGCAAAGACCTTCTAGAATAGTTTATGATAGATTCAATACCGCATTTACAGACTTAACAGTGGATGACGTGGACTGGGATACTGTTTTTAAAGATGCGACTTGGTTTCATTACAGCGGTATTACTCCAGCAATCTCTCAAAACTCAGCAGATGTTACTCTGAGAGCACTACAAGAAGCGCGCAAAAGAGGAATGACCACAAGTGGTGATATCAATTACCGTCGCAACTTGTGGCAATATGGAAAACAGCCACTGGATGTTATGCCAGGACTTGTTGAACATACAGATATAGTAATAGGAGGTAGAGTAGATCTAGAAAATTGTTTAGGAATAGTAGATGAAGATTGGACTACAAACTGCGATAAGGTAAAAGAGAAATATCCACATATTAAGGCATTTTCAAAAACCATACGTAATGCGATGTCAGCTTCACGCAATGAGTTGTCAGGATTATTATATCAAGATGGTATTCTTTATACTTCTAAGAAATATGATATGAAAAACATCATAGATCGCATAGGTGGTGGAGATGCTTTTATGGCAGGATTGATTTATGGATTTTTAAACCTAGAACCTCAAGCAAATATTGAATATGCAGTTGCTGCGTCGGTTTTAAAGCACAGTACTATCGGAGATGTGAATTTAAGTAGTAGGGAAGAAGTAGAGGCCCTAGTACAAGGCGATAATGTAGGTAGATTACTTAGATAATATGAGAATACAAGACTTTATAAGCTTAACAAGTGATCATAAAATAGTGCCCGTTTTTTTTAATGAAAGTGCTGCCATTACTATTCAAACTATGGAAGCATCCTATCTAGGTGGTGTGCGTATCTTTGAATTTGTAAATCGTGGTAGTAATGGAATAGAAACTTTTACTGAAGCGGTAAAGCATTTTGAGAAATATCCAGACTATATAATAGGAGTAGGAACAATATATGACAGTGCAACGGCAAGAGAATTTGTAGCTGCAGGAGCTCAGTTTATAGTATCACCAGGTCTTGTTCCTGAACTGGGTTCTTACTGTATTCAAAATAATATGGCTTATATTCCTGGAATCGCTACTATTACAGAGGCGACTACCGCAATGCATTTGGGTTGTGAGATGATTAAAATATTTCCAGCAAATGTGATAGGTTCCGCTTTCGCGAAAGCAGTTAAATCTGTCCTACCTCAACTTGCGATAATGCCTACAGGTGGAATCATCCCTACAAGTAATGGCCTTGAAGAATGGTTTAATGCTGGTGTCAATTGTGTAGGGATGGGAAGTCAATTATTTGATAAAAACAAAATTAACAAAGGTGATTTTGAAAATCTGCAAATCGATATTCAACAAGCTGTTGACATTGCAACTCAGTTATATTCCTAATCGTTATTAACAATTTCTTGATTTTATAGGCGATTTATGTTCATATCGTAAATTATTTTCACATAATATTTGGATATCTCTATGATAACACTTTAATTTGGGCAACCAGATTGGTGAACCAATTTTGTTTTTATAAATTATGATAGAACACGGTCTTAAATTAGTAACTCCTAGCTTCGATAACGAAATCGATTTAGCTAAAGATAATGAAGTTGTTTCTCAAATTAGAGCACTCATAAAGAAACATGATTTAGGTGCTGGAGATAAACTACCTTCAGAGAGAAAATTATCTGAAAAACTATCTGTAAGTCGCAATCAAATTAGGGCTGCAATTCAAAAATTAGAATTCTACGGTATTATTAATACTATGCCTCAAAGTGGTTCTATAATTACAGGTATAGGTGTTCCTTCTATGAATACTATGATGACAGATATTCTGGACCTTAAAACTCCAGATTTTAAATCACTAGTAGAAACAAGAGTTATAATTGAGTCAAATGCGGTTCAACTAGCTGCTGCAAGAGGAACAGAGGAATCAATATTGAATTTAGAACAAGCTCATGAGGATTTTGTGAATTGCATTACAAGTGGACTTCCATCATTGATTGAAGATTTAAAGTTTCATTTGGCGATTGTAAAAGCTAGTGAAAACACTATCTTATATTGGTTAATGAAGGTTCTTGTTCCAGATATCATTGGCCATTTTAATAAAGAACACATATGTGATCGTACCGAAGCAATTAAGCTCGTGCAAGAACATGAAGATATTTTGAATGCTATTAAAAATAAAAACCCTGAAGAGGCTACGGTTGCTTTAAGAGTACATTTTAAAGCATTAAGAGAATACATTAAAAAGTAATAATAAATAGTAATTAATAAAGGAGTATATCCCTTTTTGTTTTACAAAATAAGACCCTTTGGGATTATCACTCCTTACTAATGGTTTTATAGAGTAAATTAAATGAGATTACTCGATAACAAGTTTTCTATGAGAAAAATAATTTTTATTTTCTGCTTGCTTGCTTTGCCAGCGGTAACGTTTGCACAAGGAGTGTTGAAAGATGTGACTGGAACGGTTACCTCTGGAGCAGATTTAGAACCTATACTAGGTGCTACGATTCAAATTTTAAATACTAATAAAGCTACCGTCGCAGATATTGACGGTAAATTTAGTATTAAAGTTATGCCAGATGATGTTTTAGTCGTTAGTTCTTTGGGTTTTAAAACTCAGAATATTATTGTAGGAGAAAAGACCACTTTTGAAATAATAATGCAAGAAGATCAAGAAGCACTTGATGAAGTAATAGTCGTTGCTTACGGTAAATCTTCAAAAAGTAACTTAACAAACTCAGTTGCTCAACTTAAAAATGAAAATCTTGATGAATTATCATATTCTGGCGTTGCAGATGCTCTAAAAGGAAAACTTGCAGGTGTTCAGATCACAAATACATCTGGTCAAGTAGGTGAATCACCTACTATTAGTATTAGAGGTTTGAGTTCTATTACAGCTAGTAGCTCTCCATTAATTGTTGTAGATGGTTTTCCTATTGAAGATGCACTTGAGTTTATAAATCCAGGTTCAATTAAATCTATTGAAGTGCTTAAGGACGCTAGTTCTGCTGCTCTTTATGGATCACGTGGAGCAAATGGAGTTATATTAGTTACTACTAAAGATGGTGATGGTGAGCCTAAATTTAGTTTCAAGGCTTTTACTGGTGTAAAATCAGTTTTGAGATTGCCAAATGTTTTAAACACTACAGAATTTACTGACTTTACTTTAGGAGAACGTCAGACTGCGGAAAATGCTAATGCTTTAAATGAAAATAGAGAGCCTAATATTTTAGGATATTCAAATCTAGAACTTGCTCGTCGCATAGTAGCTCAAAATACAAGTGAGAGCGGTAATGGTACGGACTGGTTAGAGGAAGCAAAACGTGAAAGTGTAACTATCCAGAATTATCAGTTTGATGTAGGTGGTGGTAGTAGATTGACTAAATATTATTTCTCTGGACAATTTGTTCAAGACGAAGGCCTTATTAGAGATAATGAATACAGAGCATTGAATCTTCAAGCAAGATTCAATACTAAATTAAGTGATAAAGTAAAACTTGGGATTAATTTCAGACCTTCATACTCGAGACAAAGAAGGAGTGCTCAACAATTCTCAGATTTTTTGCGTAACTATAATTTCTTTGCGCCTACTCATAATCAATGGAGTAGCGATTTAACTGGAGAACCAGTAGGTAGTCCTGCTCATGCAAGACATTATAGGAACCTAGATTTTAGTTTTATCGATGCAGATGGTGTGCAGCAAGACTTTACACAATCAAGTATTTGGGGAACTAACAACAACAACCCAGTAACACGTTTAGAGAATGAGAAGAGAGTGCGTTATGAATACCGTTTTGTGGCAGATGCTAAGTTGAGCTGGAAGATTATGAAAGGTCTTAAGTATAATGGTAGAGTAGGAACTTATTTCCGTTTGAGAAATGATGAGCAATTTAGAAATTCTATTGCAAGAAGAGATGGGCAATCCTTCTCTGAAGATGTGAACTCTCAGCGTAACAGAGTAATAACAGAACATACATTTGACTACAACTATTCAAAAGGAGATCACGACTTTAATGCACTGATTGGTGGTACTTATGAATACACATTCTTAAAGACCTCTTCAATCTTAGGTTCAAATTTCCCTACAGATTTTATCTCAACCATCAATGCAGCAACAATTATTGATGCAAATGACACATTTACTCTTAAGGAAGAAATTGGATTACTATCGGGATTAGCTCGTGTAAATTATGGATATGATAATAGATATCTTGTGTCTCTTGCTGCTAGAGTAGATGGTAGTTCCTTATTTGGTCCTAATAATAAATATGGTTTCTTCCCATCAGCAAGTGCTGGATGGAACATGCATAATGAAAAGTTTTTCAATGAAAATATTTCTTTCTTAAATCAATTCAAGCTTAGAGCTAGTTATGGTGTGGTAGGAAATAATAATATTGACAATTATTCATTTACAAACTTATTATTCCCAACAAACTATTCATTAGGTGCTGGACCAGGATCAATTGTATCTGGACTTGCAGAGAATGGTGATGTACTTGCTAATAGAGCAATAAGCTGGGAACAAACAGATTCTTATGATTTTGGGATCGATGCATCGATCTTAGATAAAAAGATATCTTTTACTGCAGATTATTATTATTCTATAACACAAGATTTATTGTTAAACCAGAATGTGTCATATGCTACTGGTCATGATAGTTTTATTAATAATATAGGTAAAATTCAAAATCAAGGAGTTGAATTTGTAGTGAGTACTAATTTTGATTTTGGAGAATTAAATTGGGTTGCATCTGCAAATATCAGTACCAATCAGAATAGATTGATTTCACTTGGTGGCGAAGAACAATTTATCAATGATGGAGAACGAGAAGATCAATACATATCTAGAGTAGGTGAAGAAGCTATTCAGTTTTATGGGTATCGTTCAATTGGTATTTGGCAAAATCAAGATGAAATTGATAATAACCCGAGCTCTGCTGAGGATGCTCCTGGCGGAATTAGAGTAGCTGATATTAACGGTGATGGTGTTATTACAACCGCAGATAGAACTACATTAGGAAGTCCTTTCCCAGATTTTACATGGGGTATTACAAATACATTCAAGTATAAAGGCTTTGATTTATATTTCTTGCTACAAGGTAGTGAAGGCGCTGAAGTTTTTTATGGAGATGGTTTTTACTTAGAAAGTCGTGTAATACATAGTGACTTCCTACAGGATAGATGGGTTCATCCAGATATTCCAGCAACGCAACCATCAGGTAGATTAGGTCGTGAGTGGACAGCAACTGACTATTTAATACAAGACGCAAGTTATGTGGCGTTAAGAGAAGTTGTTTTTGGACACACGTTTAATGATAAAATAACTAAATCTTTGGGGTTAGAATCATTTAGAATATTTGCTTCGGCGCAAAATTTATTATACTTCTTTGCAGACGATTATTACGGAAACAATCCAGAGGCTTTACGTACTTCAGGTGAATACTCATCTCCTCTAGTATCTGGTTACCAACGTGGAGCAGATCCATTAAGTAGACAATTTGCAGCAGGAATAGATATTACATTTTAAAAATTACAACTATGAAAAAGCATATATATAAAATAGCCGTCTTATTGACTATAATAGTTGGGTTTCATTCTTGTGATGATCCAATTGATTTACAACCTATATCAGATATAGGAGCAGATGGTTTTTACGCAAATACTAACGAAGTAAATTTAGGCGTAATAGGTATCTATAATTCACTTCATTTAAAGCAGATTGATGAGTGGATTGTAACTGAGTTACGTAGTGATAATACACAATTGAGTTTTGATAATTCTGTAAATGCAAACGTACCTTATAGACAATTAGATCGCTTTGTATCTAACCCGTTGAATGAGTTTGCTGCTAGTTACTGGAGAGCGAGTTATAAAACAATAGGATTAAGTAATCACGTTTTAGAAAACTTAGCTGTAGTAGATGACGCAAATTTAGCTACTCAATTTGAAGGAGAAGCACGTTTCTTAAGAGCGCATTCATTATTTAATCTTGTACGTCTATATGGAGGTGTTTTTGTAGTAACAGAAACAATAGATGCTTCACAAGCAAGAAATCTTGAACGTAAAAGTATTGAAGAGGCTTATGCCGTTATTATTGAAGATTTAGAATATGCTTATGCAAATTTACCAGAAGATTATGGTAGTAATGATGTAGGTAGAGTTACAAAATGGGCTGCAGGAGCTGAGCTAGGTAAAGCATTGCTTACTGAAGGTTCTGCAACAAGTATTTCAAGATCAGAGGTTGTTTTGAGGGATGTGGCAACATTGAGCGGGAAACGTCTTTTAGATGATTATGATCAGGTTTTTGATTCAAATAATGAATTTAATGATGAGATTTTGTTTGCAGTGCGCTATCAATCTGGTTTACTAGGTTTGGGGTCACCGTTTGCAAATTTTTTCTCTCCGTTACAAAGTGAAAATGCTGTGATTTTTGGTGGTGGCGATGAGTTTAACGTACCTACTGAAGAAATGGAAGCTTTATATGTTACTTCTGATCCAAGAGCAAGAGTCAATTTTGCAGTTTCTTGGGTTGATAATAGCGGGAATACAAACGTGGAAAGATTTGTAAGTAAATATAACAGTACGTTCTCAAACCTTGATGATGCACCTAACGATTGGGTGATAAGCCGTCATGCAGATGTAATCATGTTACTAGCTGAGGCAATTAATGAAAACAATGGTGGACCAACAACTGAATCTATAGGTTATGTAGATGAGGTGAAAGTTAGAGCTGCTCAGTCACCTTTAACAGCAAGTCAAACTAGTACTTATTTTGATTTTAAACTAGCTATTGAAGAAGAACGTCGTAGAGAATTTGCTTTTGAGAATCATAGATGGTTTGATTTATTACGTACAGGTAGAGCAGTAACAGTAATGAATGGTCATTTTACAAGTGATTTTCAATATAATGATCCTAATGAACCAGCATTTAATACATCGCCTATTCAACAATTTCAAACTCTGTTACCTATACCACAATATGAAATTGATTTAAATCCATCAGTAGCACAAAACGTAGGGTATTAATGAAAAGAAACTTTCACATAGTAATATGGTTTATGTTGTGTTTCGCTTTCGCGGAAGCGCAGTCTATACCAGTTAAAAATTTATCTGAATTGAATAGTGCTATAAAAAGTGCTAAGCCAGGTGATACCATTATTATGGTTAATAATGAATGGAAGGATGTGAATATTAAATTCAAAGCAACTGGTACTGCTGAGAAGCCTATTGTCTTAAGATCTCAAACTCCAGGAAAAGTGAAATTAACCGGTAGTTCTACCTTGAGAATAGGTGGTGAGTATCTTGAGGTTCATGGATTATGGTTTGAAGACGGTAATGTAGGTAAGAACAATGTGATTAGATTTCAAGCAGATAGTGAAACACCTGCAAATAATTCACGAGTTACTAACTGTGCTATAATTAATGTTAATGCCGATTCTAGAGATATTACAAATTATTATATCGGTCTTCATGGATTAAATAACAGAGTAGATCATTGTAGCTTATTAGGTAAGTTAAATAAAGGTCCTGCCATCGCGGTAAGGTTAAAGAATAGTATTGATAATAATCATAGAATCGATCATAACTATTTTGGAGAAAGATTACCTCTAGGCTTTAATGGTGGAGAGACTATAAGAGTAGGGACTTCTACTTATTCTAAACAATCTTCTAAAACAGTAATTGAAAATAATTTCTTTGAAAGATGTAGTGGTGAGATGGAAATAATCTCTATAAAATCTGCTCATAACATAGTACGTAATAACCTAATATTAGATAGTGAAGGAACGATTACATTACGTCACGGAGATTATAATCTTGTAGAAGGAAACGTAATTATAGGAAGTAATTTACCTAAGACTGGTGGGATACGCATGATCAACAAAGGAAATATTGTACGTAATAATATTTTAATAGGTATCGCTGGAAAGGAATTGCGAGCTCCTTTATCAATAATGAATGGTATTCCTAATTCTAAGCTTAATGGATATGACCCAGTAATAGACGGGATTATGCAAAATAATACGGTCATTAACTCCAGTCCAATTGCACTAGCGGTAGGTTCTAAGAAAGAGGCGACTGTAGTTCCATCAAATACAATTTTTCAGAACAATCATATTTACAGTTCTGTTCGTGGTCTCGCTATTCTTGCTGGAGATGATGTAAGCGGAATCTCATTTTCTGGAAATAAAGTAAGTTCAACACTTATCGAGGATTACGATGGAGTAGATGCTGTTGATGTTTCTATGGAAGCTTCAAATGGAATTTATGTTCCTTCTAAAGAAAGTGATGCTTTACTAGCATCTCCTAAAACGAGTCCTAAAGTTAGAGTAGATGCAACAGGAGCTTTAAGATCTGCAATTAGAGCTGGCGCAATAGTTCCTGGGAACTTTAAACCAGCACTTGCATTAACATCTCAAGCTGGTGTGAGCTATTTAAAAATAGAAGATTTAAGAGAAATGAAACAAGTGTTGCCAAAATCAGTAATTGAAATAGAGCCTGGCGAAAACACTCTTGGTAAAGCGATAAGAAAAATGTCTGGACCTACTGTGCTTAAATTAACAGCAGGAACTTATTATTTATCTAAAGCAAATAAGGTAAATCAAGACTTAACCATTATAGGTGCCGGAAAAGGAAAAACTTTTATCAAGATTAGTGAAAGCGCTGCTAAAACTCCTCAGTATATTTTGAGAATGGATGGAGCAAAAAGTTTAAAAATTACAGGTGTTCATATAGATGGTAACACAAAAGGTGATGCTGTAAAGTACGGTATCACTTCACCTAACAATGCAACAAGTGCTCTTTATAATGTGTATTTAGATGACGTTGCTTTTGTAAACTTTAGTAATTCAGATGGTGGTGCTATCTTTAAAGCATATGTAGGTACTAAGGCTGATACTATTTCTGTCAAGAATTCAACATTTAGAGATTCTTTTAGAGGATTTAATCTTTCATATGAGAAAGATCAAACGGGAAAGTATAACGCAGAACATATAATAATGCACAACACATCATTTGCTGATATTTCTCAGTTTGCGATTAATTACTCTCGTAGTGGTGAGCAACAAGGAACATCTGGTGGTAATCTAGTAGTAGATCATTGTGTTTTTTATAAAGTAGATGATTCAGAAAAAGGAAGAATTATTAAGGTACAAGGTTTAAAAAATGTTCATATTAAGAACACAGTAATAGATAATTCAAGAGCTACTAATAGTATCGTACAGCTCAAAGAAGAAACTCATAGAATTGAAAACTGTGTAATTTATAACAGTGGTAAAGTCAAATTGAGTGGAAATTCTCAAAAGGTTAAATTAGAAAGATTTAATCCTAAATGGGAAAACACTGATACATTTACAATTAAAGAAAGTTCTGCTCTTAAAGGAGCAGCAACTGACAAGAAAAATATAGGATTAATTAATTAAGGATTAAAAAACAAGATGATGAAAAACGTTTATAAAATAATCATGTTACTAGCAGTATTAGCTGGTGTTTTAATAGCATGTGAAGCAGATCTAGAAATAGATCAAACGGTTGCTGAAATTAAATCTGAACAACCTACGATTACAGGTTTCTCTCCTGGTTCTGCTCCTGTAAATTCATTAGTAGACATAGATGGAACTTTTTTGAACTTTGCTACTGAGGCTTATATAGGTGATGTAGAAGCAACAATTACTTCTAGAATTACCGGCCAGCGCCTTCAAATTTTAGTGCCTAATAACGCAATATCAGGAATCATTAAAGTTGTTACTGATGAAGGTAAAGAAGCAGTAAGTACTTCAATGTTAACAGTTACTTATCCAGTACCTACTGTAACTACTGCATTGCCAGCGAGTGGTGATGTAAATTCTTTAATAAATATTATAGGAACTGACTTAGTTGGTGTGACTGGAGTCACTTTTGGAGGAACAGCAGCGAATATTGAATTTCAAGAAAGTCAAGCACTAGTAGTGAGAGTTCCTAATAACGTTGGGATTGTAGATGTAGTTTTATCTTATTTAACATCAGCAGGAACAGCTACGCTTGAAGCATCTCCTGCATTTGAAGTTATTTTACCACAACCTACTATCGGTGGTTTTCCAGCAGTATTAACTAGAGATAACGAAGTGATTATAGCTGGACAAGACATGAATCTTATTACTGATGCTAATATAAATGGTGTTCCTGTAGTCATTAATTCTCAATCACCTACTGAATTAAGATTTGACGTACCTAGTTCTATTGTTACTGGATTTGTAGATATAGATCTTAATTTTCAAGGTGGTGGAACAATAACTCAAGCTGGAACTCCTTATATAAATGGTCAGTTTGAGCAACTATATGAATTTGACTCAGATCCAGCATCTGTATTTGATGTTGATTTTAGTAAAGATCCTAATGCAGTGGCTGGTATAAATGGTAATGTTCCTCCGCCACCATTCCCTGGAAGTAATTACTATGCATTAGAAATGAATACGGCAACTAGTTCTACAGTGGCAAGAGCAAAAATTCATCAAACTTCTACAAGCTCAACTGTTAATAATATCATGGATACTGGTAATTATGGAGATAATCCAGTATTACACTTCTGGATGAATACGGAGAATACTGATATGGCTTTTAAAATTTATATAGGAGGAACTGGATCTGCAAATCGTCGCAGTCTTGATGGTCCAGATGCAAACTCTGGAAGTGGTTGGAAGTTATATGCAGTAAGGCTTAATGGTTTTATTCCAGGTCAAACAAGTATTAATAATGTATTTGAATTAAGAATAACACCAGGAAGTAGTGGTGCTACAGTTCCTGCTTATTTCAATTTTGATTGGTTTATAGTTACGGATAGTGTGTTGACTGAATTTGGAGCTGTTGATGTTACAGATACTTTTGACCCAGCTGGATAGATAGTACATTCAATTCAATTACTTAAATTAAAAAGAACCAATGAAAAAGATAACAACCCTAGCATTATTACTTATAAGCTTTATAGGTTTAGCGCAAACAGTTTCTCCAGGAGATATTGTTATTACGGAAATAATGATAGATCCTAATAGCAATAATGAGCAAGATAGAGAATGGTTTGAAGTATATAATACAACAAGCTCACCGATAGACATGAATGGTTGGATCATTGGAGATAATAGTTCAAGTGGTAGGGATCATTTAATTACATCAACTGACAATAACGGTGCGGTATTACCTGTTGTAATACCGGCAAATGGTTATGCAGTGTTTGTTTATAATGATGACTCAAATGTAGCAATAACTCTTCCTAATACTGTTTATGTATATGGAGCAGCAACTGGAATGTCAAATTCAGGATTCCCTACGTGGAATAATGAAAGTACTTATAGTGGTGGTTCTACTAATGATGATGGAATAGAACTAATTGCGCCTGACGGTATGGGAGGAACCATAACTATTGATAATATTCTTTATGGTTTTGGGTATAATGGATTGAATGCTTGGCCTGATCAAGGAGCTGCATCTTCTGTGAGTTATCAATTAAATGGAAATACCTTAGACTCTGCATCAAACGATGCAGCTGCAAATTGGGTAGCGAGCACAAATATTTTTGGATCCTTTAATAGTACAGACTATAGAGGTACTCCAGGAACCGCAAACTTTGGTTTTAGTAGTGGTGTTTTAGCTCCAGGCGATGTTCTGATAACTGAAATCATGATAGATGCTAACGGATCTGAAGCAAATACAGAATGGATTGAAATTTATAATACAACTGATAATGATATAGATCTTGTTGGGTGGACTATAGGGGATTCATCTTCTAGTGGAAGAGCTCACGTAATAACAGCAGCTGCACCAGTGATGCTTTTGGCAAATTCTTATGGCGTTCTTTCACCTACAACAGATTCTAGTATGAATGGTGGAATCACTAATGTATTATATGCATATGGTTTTAATTCTCCTGTAGGAGGTCCATCAGCTCCTGGAACTGATTACCCTAGGTTTAATAACGAATCTTCTTTTGATGACGGGACTCCTGATGATAATGAAATTGATGGTGTCTTTATAGTATCAGTAACTGGATTAGAATTAGATAGAGTTGATTATGATTATGGTTATGGAACTGCTCCTATAGGATTCCCTACGCAAGGTCAAGATGATGGTGCGAGTCTAGAGTTAGGTTTTTCATTTTTTGATGTAAATGATAATGATGATAGCGAGGCTTGGGATTTTGCAATAACTCCTTTTGGTACAGTATCAAACTCATTTGGTACACCAGGTTTACCTAACGACTTCAATAAAGTATTTACTTATGATAACGCATGGTTAGCACCATTTAATGATGCTAGTGGTAATACAAATACAACAGCAGACTTAGTAGTTTTAAATGGAACAGCGACATTAACATCAAACACGATTATTCAAAGTATTAATATTGAAACTTCGGGATCAATGAATGTAGATATGGATGTTGTACTTACTGTATCAGAAAATGTTCTTGTAAATGGTGATCTAAACGCAAACGATGCAATTGTATTCTTTAATGGTAATACGAGCCAAATGATTTCTGGAGCAGGAACTGTGAGTTTAGGTACAATTGATTTAGATAATGCTGCAGGATTGTCTTCCAGTTCAACAGTAGATTTATACAATGAATTGACGATTTCAACAGGTGATTTTGATAATACAGGAACATTTACATTAAAAAATACAGCGACAAGTACAGCCGTAATTAATGAATTACCGGCAACATCAAGTATTACAGGAGATTTTATTGCTGAGAGATTTATACCAATTTCAACAGCTGTTGATGGTAGAGTTTATAGATTCTTATCATCTCCAGTAACAACTACAACAACTATCTATGATAACTGGCAAGAAGCTGGTGCTAGTGTAGCTGGTAAAGGAACTCATATTACTGGTGCTGCAGGAACTGCAGGAACGGTAGATATGACAACTGGATTTGATCAAACAGTTAGTGGAAATGTATCAGCGTTTAGATATTCAAATGATACAAATCAAACTTGGGATGCTTTAACAAGTACTAACCAATCAGGTGATGAGTTAACTGCAATGGATGCATATCGTGTTTTTATAAGAGGAGATAGAGATATGTCTAGATTATCAGGTTCAATTGCAGCTAGCGCAACCACACTATCAACTACTGGAACTGTAAATCAAGGAGATCAAACTCTTAATTATGATGTAGAAGAAAATGAATTCGTATTCATAGGTAATCCATACCAATCTGCTGTAGATATGGAATCAATCCTTGCAAATTCAGATAATGTAAATAATGACGTTATCTATTACTGGGATCCTAATCTAGGTGGATTGAATGGTCGTGGAGCTTACACTACAGTTAGTGGTTTTGCAGCTGGAGGAATAGCAACAGCATTACCATCAAGTCCTAATTCTGACTTTATTCAACCAGGTCAAGCAGCATTTGTAGTTGCAACTACTGGAGCAAATGGAGCTGGAAATGATATGGTATTACGCTTCCGCGAAAGCGATAAAGGAACATCTACAGATCTTAGTTCAAGTACCGTTTTTGGAATCAACAATACTGCTTCAAACCAATTAGTTGTTACCTTATTTGACACTGCTTCTTTACAAGTAAACAGCTCTCCTACGGATGCAGTAATGCTAAGAGTAGATCATACTTTTTCAAATGTAAACGATAATCAAGATTTCTTAAAACCTACAAATCTAGATGAGACTTTATCTATTGTGGGAACAAATGCAGCACAGTACGGTGTTCAATCTATTTCTCAAGTTCAGGATGGGATGATGTTTCCATTAAACATTACTAACTATGGAGATGCTAATTATACCTTTAGAATTGATGTAAGTACATTTGTAGGGTTCAATGTAGCTCTAGTAGATAACTTCTTAGGAACTAGAACAGCTTTAAATAATTCTGGGATGAATGAAGTATCATTTGCCATTGATGATGTAAATGCAAGTAGTGCGTTAGACCGTTTTGCAATCGCATTTGAAAATAGTACACTATCTAATGAGGATAATTTACTTACTAATATTTTATTGTACCCTAATCCAGCAACAGATTTTTTATCTATTGAATTAGAAGATACAAACTGGACTTCATTATCTATTTTCAATGTTACTGGTCAAGAAGTAATGATTGTTAATGAGTTTTCAAATAGAATAAATATCAGTTCATTACAAACTGGTACATATTTTGTAAATGTAAAGACAGCTCAAGGTTCTGAAACAATACAATTCCTTGTGAAATAATATGAAATACACATTCATTTCAATAGCAGTCCTATTTATGCTTTTTAAGCAAGATAGGGCTGTTACTGTTTCCACCATTCTGGAGGCAGATAGTAATAAAGATACTTATGAACTCGTTAATTCTGTGTTAGCACCAGGAAACAATGTTGTAGAAGTAAGCGATTGCAGTCATCCGTCATTTGGAGCGCATATTACTCAAGCTTTTGATAAAGAGTTAGAAAAAGATGTATTCATTTTCCATGGACATGTAGATAAGGATACAGATCGTTGTAAGCGATTTGATAAACAACGTACAGAAATTAAAACCTACAGTGAATCTCCTGAAAATACACTGGCTACAAACGATGAAACACATACTTATAAATGGCTATTTAAGTTAGATAAAGATTTTCAAGCCTCGGCTGGATTTACTCATATCCATCAAATAAAAGCGGTAGGTGGATCACAGGATAAAATGCCTACTCTTACGTATACTTTGCGAGACAAAAGAGACAAGAAAACTTTTGATATCCGTCATTCTGTTAATTTGGAACAAGAAAGCATAATAAGTACCGACTTAGAACCTTTTCTAGGAGAATGGATTGTGGTTGAAGAAACGATTGTCTTTGGTGAAAAGGGAAGTTTAGATGTTACGCTTTCGCGAAAGCGAGACAACAAAGAACTTATAAGTTATAAAGGAGATCTCAGGATGTGGAAAGATAATGCTCAATTCTTAAGACCCAAATGGGGACTTTATCGCAGTTTAAAACATTCAGATCAATTAAGAGATGAGCAAGTGAGATTTGCTGACTTTGAAATTATTGAACACTAGAAGTATACTTCATGCGACATTTTTTAATTTTATTTCTATTAATCACTTCGGTAACTAGTATTGCTCAGTCTCAAAGAACAGAGTTGATAACTATAATGGCTGCTCCGTTAAGTGAATCTTATCAATATGGAATTAATGAACGAGCAGATTTTGAAGTGTCTGTTTTCAAATATGGCAAGCTGGTGAAAAATGCAGCTATTGAATATAGTATAGGTGCCGAGCAAATGATTCCTGAAATAGAACGATCCATAGTACTTAAAGATGGGCATGGTATTATTAAAGGGATTTCTTTATCTCAACCAGGTTTTATAAGATTAACTGTGACACATAAAGACGAGAATGCTGTTTTTACAAATACAGCAACCGCTGGTGTAGATGTTGATGAAATTGAGACATTTACTAAAATGCCTACTGATTTCAATAAATTCTGGAATAAGGCTATTATAGATGCCCGTAAAATTGATTTGAGACCTCTATTAACTAGAATGCCAGAGAAAGATACGGCTACAAAACTGGCTTATCACATAAGATTCAATCATGGTAAGAAATCCTTTATTTATGGAATATTAACCGTTCCTAAAAAGGAAGGTAAATATCCAGCCATTCTCCATGTTCCTGGAGCTGGAGTAAGGCCTTATGAAGGTAAAGACTATAATGACGATATAGTTTCCCTACAAATAGGGATACATGGTATACCTGTGAACTTATATGGCAGTGATATATATGAAAATTTGAAATATGGAGCTCTTTACAAATACAATTTGAATCGTATGGATGATAGGAATCGATATTATTATAAACGTGTATATACGGCATGTATAAGAGCAATTGATTTCATACATACATTAGAACAGTTTGATGGTGAGAATATAGGAGTTACTGGTGGTTCTCAAGGTGGTGCTTTAACCATTGTGACGGCTGCTCTTGATCATAGAGTAGATGCTATTGCAGCTTATTATCCAGCACTTGCTGATCTTGAAGGTTTTAATAATAACCGCGCTGGTGGCTGGCCTAGACTCAATGGTAGAGGATTTAAATTTACAGAGCAAAAGGTGAAAGTGAGTCGTTACTATGATGTAGTAAATTTTGCTAGATTACTCGATGCGCCAGGATACTATGGTTATGGTTATAATGATAATGTTTGTCCTGCGACGTCTGTTGCTGCTGCTTTAAATGAAATAGAATCACATAAAGAGATACGTGTAGCTTATAACGTTGCGCACTGAATGTATCCTGAAATCAAAAAAACAGGTAAAAAGTGGCTTTATAAAAAGTTAAAAGTTACCGGTTATTAAGCTTTTGTGAACTTTGAGAATTAAATTTAATTAAAAGAAATTAGAAATGAAAAAGATTGTTTTTTTACTGCTATCTATTACGCTACTATGGTCTTGTAATAAAGAGGAAGAGGCTCCTGAGCGTATTCAACTTGTGGACCCAAATAATCCTACTGATCCAGATCCGATAGGTCTAAATATTGACTTTTCTAACTGGAAGGTAACACTACCTGTTGATATCGATAGTGATGGCAGTCCTGACGAGTATTCACCATCTCAATTAGACAATGGAGCTTATCGCAATCTTGCTGCATTAGACGGGTTTATGTTTGATGATACAGATGAAGAAGGGATTATTTTTTATACTCAATTTGATCCAAACGGTGCCACTACCGCAAACAGTTCATTTCCCAGAACAGAACTAAGAGAATTAATTAATCCTTCTAATTCTAGAGACAACTGGAGTTTGACTGATGGCGGAATTTTAAAAGTTCGCATGCAGGTACTTGAGGCATCAAATAACACAGGAACTGGAAGTCTAAATAAAGATCGTTTTATGATGGCTCAAATTCATGGAATAATTAAACCATCAGATGTTTCTAGGCTCAACTTAACTAGTGATGCGGCTCCACCATTATTAAAAATGCAATGGAGAGATGGAGATTTATTTGCCTACAAAAAAACATTGAATGATGAATCACTATCTGGAGATGCTATCATTAATAAAGATAATGCCGTTTGGGGTGATATATCACACAATTTTGGTCAAGTAGGATATGAACCATTTGATTTAGAAATAAGAGCTTCTTCAGGAAGACTTCAGGTTACCGTGAATGGACAGACTCATGTATTTCAGGATATAAGTTTAGCAAAATGGCCATTTGATAATTATTTTAAAGCAGGTAATTATATACAAACTTCTGATCCAGCTGGGTATTCTAAGGTGAAAATGTACAGTTTAGAAGTGACTCATTAATACGTTAAGAAATGAATATTTAATATATAAACAACAATTCCAACTTATAAAAGGTTGGAATTGTTGTTTATAAGAGTCACACATATTATCCTAAATTATTTAAGTTTGAGTGTGATTACGCTTTCGCGAAAGCATAATTATATAGATATTTAAAAATGAGAAAACTGTTAGAGCAAATTTCAATCAAGGCTATTGAATTAGAAGATTCTCAATTCAATGAAAAACAAATAATTGAAAAGTGGTTAGGAAAAGATGCAGCCACACAAAGTGATATTATTATCCTAGAAACAAGATTAGGTATTGAATTACCAGATGACTATAAGTTATTTTTAAAAACATCAAATGGGTTCAATGCAACGTCTAGCATTGATATAACTTTCTCACCTACTGAAAATGTAGACTACCTTAAGAATTTTAAGCATTTTAAAGGTTCCTTAGATTTTTACGATGATATCGGTGGATTTGAAGAAACAGCTTTGCAATTCAAGGAAAGTATTTTAATAGGTGGAATTGATGAAGAACAAATTTTTCTTTTACTACCGCCAGTTAATAATATGAAGAAGTGGCGCTACTGGCAATTTGCAAATTGGATTCCAGGTGAAGAGGAATATGAGAATTTAGAAGCTCATTTTAGTGATGTTCTAGATCTTTTACATGAATTAATTGAAGAAAAATAAGTCTGTAATTTGAGTAATTACAAAACCTGCTATCAAACGATAGCAGGTTTTTTGATATAGTTATTTGAAATAATGGATTAATCCATCAAACCAAAGGTTCTAGGCAACCAAAGTGTAATATCTTCAAAGTAAGTTACCATGATTAGTACAGCTATCATCGCTGCAAACAAAGGCAGCATAGGTCGTATGACCTTCTGTATCTTCAAATCGGCAACAGAACAACCTACGAATAGAACTGAGCCAACGGGTGGCGTACAGAGTCCTATACAAAGATTCATAATCATTATAATCCCAAAGTGTACTGGATCCATTCCCATAGCTGTTACAATAGGTAAGAAAATAGGAGTGAAGATCAATACCGCTGGAGTCATATCCATAAATATCCCTACAAATAGTAAGATCAGATTGATAAGAATAAGAATTACAATAGGATTATCACTTATGCCTAATAATGCATCACTTATTTCTTGTGGAATGTTCTCGTAGGACATTACCCAACTCATAGCGATAGAAGTAGCAATTAAAAAAAGTACTATAGAACTCGTTTTTATAGTTTCTAGTAGAATAGGAGATAGGTCTTTAATTTTAATCTCTTTATAAACTAGACCTAGTACTAGAGTATATATTACAGCAACACCACTAGCTTCAGTAGCGGTAAATATTCCACCTACTATTCCACCTATAACTACTACTAATAGCATTAAACTAGGTAGGGCATCTAAGAATCTTTTGAAAAATACCTTTACACTTACGAGCTTATCTGTTGGGTATTTTTTGATAATAGAATAAATAGCAGCTACTACCATTAAAGCAAGTCCTAAAAGTAATCCAGGAACATATCCAGCGATAAATAATGCAGCAATAGAAACCCCACCACTGGCAAGAGAATAAACAATTAAGACATTACTAGGTGGGATAATCAAACCTGTAGTGGCACTGGTTATATTTACAGCGGCACTAAAAGGTTTACTGTATCCATCTTTTTCCATCATAGGATTCATAAATCCACCTATCGCACTAGCGGCAGCTACTGCACTACCAGAAATAGCCCCAAAAAGCATACAAGATATGATATTCACAAAGGCTAATCCACCAGGTAGTGGACCTACAATGGCTTTAGCAAAGTTGATGAGTCGCACGGCTATTCCACCACGATTCATAATTTGTCCAGCGAGTATGAAAAATGGTATGGCGCTTAAAGTAAAACTATCCAGCGAGGTTGCCATACGTTGCGCCAGTGTTGTAACTGAAGGTAAGAAAGGCATGGAATAAATAAGTGTAGCAAATGCGGCAAGTCCTATCGCGTAAGCAATAGGTACGCGCAATGATAAAAACACTAAAAAACTCAATACTAATATCAAAATTTCTATATAATTCATGTCTTAAGCTTTTGAAGTTTTAAGTGTTTTGAAAAAAGTATCTATGCTGAAATAACAAATAAGAATACCTGCTAGCGGCACTACGATGTAAACAAATCCTAACGGTATCCCAAGAGATGCCGATTTTTGTTCAAATTGAAAACTAAGTTGGCATAATCGTAAACCACCCAAAATCATTATAAAAAATCCAAATGCAAAAACACATAGATGAACAAAACCATCAAAAAGTTTCGTGTTTTTCTGAACCATCTTTTCCGGTAATAAGTCAATAGCAAGGTGTAAGTGCTGTCCTGTAGCGTATGCAGCTCCTAGTAATCCTACCCATATGAGAGAATAACTAGATATTTCATCGGTTACGGTACTAGGTGATTGTAAAATAAATCTAGCAAATACTTGCCATATTACAGCAAGAAGCATAATAATAAGTAGCACTAAGCACATCTTACCTAAAATGGAGTCTATCGTTTTTCTCATAATTAATTACTTTGTATAGATTGAATTAATCTACCTAATAAAGGGTCTTCTTTAAATTCATTAACCAGTTCTACGGTTGCATCTTGAAATGGTTTTTTGTCTGGATAAAATACTTGAACACCACTTTCAATTGCTTTATCTAAACATTCCTTCTCAGATGCTTCCCATAACTTACGTTGAGCAATTTTAGATTCTTCAACAGCTTGATTCAACCACTCTTTTTCTTGTTCATTCAAACGGCTTAAGGTTTCGGTTCCTATTACTAAAACATCAGGAACTGAGGTGTGCTCATCTATGCTTAGAAATTTACAAACTTCATAATGTTTAGATGTAAAATAACTCGGTATATTGTTTTCGGCACCACTTACGACACCTTGTTGTAAAGCCGTGTAAAGTTCACCATAAGAAATAGGAGTAGGAGCACCACCTAATTTGTTAATCATCGCAATAGCCATATTACTTTTCATTACACGTATTTTCATGTCCTTAATATCAGCAGGAGAATTAATAGGTGTAGCTTTCGTATAAAAACTACGGCTACCAGCGTCATAAAACGTAAGACCTTCTAGATTGAAATTATTTCCTTGAGATAAAATACCTTTCCCTACATCTCCATCATAAATATCATGCATATGATCCTTATCCCTAAAAATATATGGAATACTGAATACTTTATATTCTGGAATAAAATTCTCTAGAACACCAGCACTTACTTTGGCGATGTCTAGACTACCTATTTGAAGTAATTCTATACTTTCCCTCTCTCCACCTAACTGACCGTTAGGATAGATTCTAACTTTCAATTTCCCTTCAGATATCCTTTCTAGACTTTCACCTAGTACTACCATTCCATTGTGTACAGGATGTTGTGTGTCTACACTATGTGCTAATCTTAAGGTTTTAGTGGATTGAATTTCCTCACAACTGCTCAGTAATAAAATAGGTAGACACAGGAGATAAATGTATTTAAATTTCATATAGTGTGTTTATTTAATTCTAATAGGTAGAATAGTTTTATTTTGAATAACAGATTGGTTCATTTTTTTTCTTAAAAAGATACTATCTAATTTACTTATTTTTTTAACTAACAATATGGTCCATGTATTGCAAATATTAAGAACGACCCTTATTAAAACTGCCGTTTTGATTGCAAAATGCGTTGGTTTATTAGAGCACATTAAAATTGGTTGACCAAATATGAGAAATAATCTCCTATAACCGTATATAGTATGCTAAGGAATTATTCATAATAAGAAGAATTGTCTGTAAATTACTGATTAACATATTTTTAAATTTGTATATCTCTGTGTTTTGACAAATTTGTCATGTATAATTATTCAAAATTCAGAGATTTACAAAGATAATCTGACTTCAGCTTGTCAATTCTGATTTTTAAAGGAGCATATCTATGACCTGTTGAATCATAGAGTACCTACTATTCGTACTTAAAATTACTTTCAATAAATTAATGTACCAGATTATTGTGAATATTGAAGTGAATCACATTCCTTTTCCTAATATTAGTAATACAACTCAATATCTAAGTATTGAACCGTCGTTATAGATTATCAATTAACTATTTGACTTAATAGTTAATTAGTAATTAAATGGTACAAAAGGTTGTTCCTTATAGGATTCTATAACAACCATATTAACTACATTTAGAGCCAAATAGTTTATTCTTTTTATGTATAGAGTTTTAATCATAATCCTTTTCTTTTCAACACTATCTACAACTGCACAGATTGATAGTTTTCAATTCCAGCATATATCTACTGAAGATGGTCTTTCTCAAAGTAGTGCTATAGCTATAGAACAAGACGCTTTGGGTCAAATGTGGATAGGAACTCGTGATGGTCTTAATGTCTATGATGGTCATAAAATCACTGTTTTTAAATCTGATGGAGAAAATGAAAACTCCTTAAGTAGTAGTGATATTCTATCTCTAGAGAAAGATCATAAAGGTCAAATATGGATAGGGACTTATAACGGATTGAACCGCTATAATCCTAAAACAAACACATTTACAAAATTCTTAAAAACTGCCAATAATAATTCGCTTGCTAGTAATATCATTCAAGAAGTATATTCCACAAGTGATGGAAATATGTGGATAGGAACCTCAAAAGGACTTTCCATTTATAATCCAGAGGAAAACACTTTTTATAATGGGGTTTTTGAAGGCGTACTTCAAGATGTCGTGGTTTACAGTGTTATGGAACTCTCTCAAGATTCATTCTTGATAGGAACAAATTTAGGATTGTGGGCAGTTCATAAAAAGCAAAATGATAGTTATGAAGTGTTACGATACGACGCTTTTCATGATGATGATTTTACTGATATTGTTCCGGCAGGAAAAGATCGTTTGTTTATTGGTACAAAGTCTTCTGGAGTTTTAGTTTATGATGCTATTGCAAATAATATCCAACCTTTCAAGGTAAATGAAGAATTGAAAATTAATGATATTCGTAAGTTAAGATTGGATAAAAACAATAGGTTATGGATAGGTTCCTATAACGGGATTTATATTTATGATAAAGGAAATGTAAGTCATCTTATAAATAATATCAATGATCCTTATAGCCTTGCAAAAAACTCAGTAAAATCACTTTATGAAGACGCTAGTGGTTCCATATGGGTAGGGACCCATTATGGTGGAGCAAACATATGGAATGAAGCAAATAGTAATTTTCAGAATTATGTCCAGAATGGAACTAATAAAGGATTGAATTATTCAGTAGTAAATTCTTTGCAATTATTTGAAAATCAATTATTTATAGGTACGGAGCAAGGTGGTGTTAATGTTTTAGATTTAGAGAAAAACAATTTTGATTATATAACAAGCGATAACAGTGCGCTAAAAGAGAATGATATTAAATCATTATTTCTTGATGGTAATCTCCTGTATATAGGAACATCTAGTAAAGGGATTGATGTGTATAATATTGATGAAAAGCGTTTTATAAAAGATTTGATCTCAAAACCTTTACAGTCAGAATTGCCTCATACTGGTGTCTACTCGATAGTGAAAGATACTGATAAAATATATTTTGGAACATCAGGGAAAGGAGTTCTTTTCCAGTCAAGCACAACTGGGCTGAGTGGTTATTTAGCTACAAGAAATAATGGTTTAACTAGCGATTTAATAAGATGTTTACTGATTGATCAAAAAGATGTTTTATGGATAGGAACCCAAAACGGTCTTAATAGTCTAGATACTACTGACGAAATTTCAAATTTTCTTTTCAATAAAGAACAAGACGCAGGATTTGATGTTCTTAATATTTATGAAGATAGTCGGCATACGATTTGGGCTGGAACAAAATCTCAAGGTTTATTTAAAAAAGTCAATAATCAATTTGTTAAGATTCCTTTAAAATGGGCAGATAAAGATATTACGACTATACATTCCATAGTTGAAGATGGTAATGGAATGCTGTGGATGAGTAGTAATCAAGGTGTTTTAAAATTAAATAAAAACAGTTTAAAAATATTATCCTTAAATCAGCAAAAAGATGGTCTAGTAGGAAATGAATTTAGTGATAACGCTGTATTACGTCTAGCTCAAGATCAATTATTCTTTGGAAGTGTTGCCGGTATTTCATCCTTTAATACTACTAAAATCCGAATCGATGATTACGCTCCTCAAGTTCTAATTACTAACTTAAAATCGACAAGTGATGAATTACTACAGTTCAATGGGAACGATAATGAGGTAGAGAATATCGCTTTTGCGAAAACGGTTCAAATCAATCACAATCAGCGCAATTTCACCATAGAATTCACCATGCCTAGTTATCATAATTTAACTAGTAAAACTTATGAATATAGACTAAAAGGCCTAGAGATTAAATGGAATACAACGGTTGAGAATAAGGCGACTTATGCGATACAGAATGCTGGAGATTACCAATTTGAAGTACGTGGTGTTAATGGCGATGGAATTAAAAGTGACATAACAAAACTTGATATTGAGGTGATTCCTGCACCATGGTATAGCTGGTGGGCCTTCTTGTTATATGCACTTGCGTTTTTTGCAGTTGGATATTTTTTGGTAAGAATTCTTAAATCTAAAACGAGGCTCCAAGAAGAATTGAAATTTGAACAAGTTCAATTGCAAAGGAATCGAGATATAAACGAGGCAAAACTCCAGTTCTTTACAAACATCTCCCATGAGTTCAGGACGCCATTAACACTTATTCTAGGACCTCTACAGCAATTGTTGACTGATTATAAAGGGAGCAATTTAATGTATAAAAAGTTGCTAACTATTGAGAGTAATGGACAGCAATTACTACAACTTATTAATAGGTTGATGGATTTTAGAAAATTAGAAAAGAATCAATTTGAGTTACAAGCAGCACAAGGGAATATTGTTAAGTTTTTAAAAGAAATTTATCTCAGTTTTGAGGAACATGCCAAGCTAGGCGACTATAATTTTGATTTTAAAACGACTGATGAGGAAATTCTGGTTTACTATGATCGTCAAAAGTTAGAACGAGCCTTTTTTAATCTCATTTCAAATGCATTCAAATTTACTGCTCATGGAGGAACTATTAAAATAAGAGTTTCAAGAGATAAAAATCACATTTTTATTAAGGTTAAAGATAGTGGTATAGGTATCGCTCCAGAGAAACAAGAAAAAGTTTTTGACCGTTTTTATGAAATAGAAGCGTATCGTGAAAAGCCGAATACCTATACACAAGGAACCGGAATAGGTTTGAATATAGCAAAAAACATAATCCATTTACATAAAGGTACTGTTGCTTTAAAAAGTAAGTTGGATGAAGGTTCGTCTTTTACCGTAGCACTTAAATTAGGTAAAGACCATTTAATTGATAAGGAAATAATAGCTGATTTTAAGTTTAGTGATGATGTTACTCAATATACTGATCATATTGATAAGATGGGAACTATGGATGAGGTAAAAGGTCTAAGTTTTATTAATGATGATGAGAAGTTAAATGTTTTAGTTGTAGAAGATAATGCCTCCTTAAGGTCATTTATGTCTCAATTATTAAGTCAATATTATAACGTTCTAGAGGCTGGTAATGGTGAAGAAGCTTTTAAAATTATTGTAAATAATAATCCAGATATCATTATAAGTGATGTGGTAATGCCTAAAATGACAGGTACAGAGTTGTGTTCTAAAGTAAAGGGAGACGCTAGAACGAGTCATATTCCAGTAATACTTTTAACATCTCGAACCTCTCTTATATACAAAATAGAAGGTCTAGAAAGTGGTGCCGACGATTACTTAAGTAAACCATTTGACATTAGAGAATTGCAATTAAGAGTAAAGAATCTTTTGCTTTATAAAGCAAAATTGAAAGATAAATTTACGGCAACTGACGTTTTATCACCAGACGAAATTAATGTATCGTCAGTAGATAATGAATTGATGAAAAAGGCAATTCAAATTGTTGAAGACAATATTCCTAATGACCAATTTGATGTACCTACATTTTGTTCAGAATTAGGAGTAAGTAGGACCATGCTTTTTATTAAGGTTAAGGCATGGACCAACTTCACACCAAATGAATTCATTCAACATTTTCGTATGAAACGAGCTGCACAACTTCTTGAATTAGGAGGATTAAACATCTCTGAGGTGAGTTATAAAGTAGGGTTTAGAAATCCTAAATATTTTAGTAAATGCTTTCAAAAAGCTTATGGAGAAACTCCATCAATTTATTCTAAGAAATTCTCTGTATAGTTCTTGATTGTATTAAATATTCAAAATCCGATTATTAAATACTATCATTGAAATCCTCATCTTTGCACTCTATTTATGAAAGCAGACCTTAAAAAAGCTATTTTATTCATGCTACTCAGCGCACTTGTTTTTGCGGTCATGAATGGTATTGTAAAATATCTCGATGGATTTAGTGCTTATGAAAAAGTGTTTTTCAGATCTTTAGGTACCTTAGTTTTTACAACACCCTATTTACTTTTAAAAAAAATCTCTTTACTTGGTAATAAAAGAACGCTATTGATAGGTCGTGGACTAGCAGGTGCTGTATCATTGACTTTATTCTTCTTATCCTTAAAATATCTTCCTGTAGGTACAGCAGTTACTTTACGTTATTTATCTCCCATTTTTGCAGCAATATTTGCAGTAATATGGCTCAAGGAAAAAATTAAACCATGGCAATGGATCTTCTTCCTACTAGCATTATTGGGCGTGTTTGTACTTAATAGTTTTGATGGTGGCACCAGTGCAGTAGGCCTAGTTCTCGTCCTTACATCATCATTGTTTATGGGGCTTGTATTTGTCTTGATTGCAAAAATTGGTAAACAAGATCATCCCATGGTTATTATCAATTATTTCATGATAACAGGAACAGTTCTAGGTGGTTTATTGATGTTAAGCGATTGGAAAACACCGGTAGGTAATGAATGGATTCTGTTGTTTGGTTTAGGCGTAGTAGGATTCATAGGTCAATTATTTATGACTCGTGCATTTCAAATTGCCGCAACTAATCAGGTAGCACCGCTTAAGTATCTTGAAGTGATTTTTACTGTACTCATAGGCTCAATATGGTTTCTTGAAATCTATACCATTTGGTCCGTTATTGGTATTTTAATGATCATCACAGGACTGGTTCTTAATATTGTCTATAAAGCTAGAGTAAGTAATTGATATTCTTATTTCTATGCTTTCGCGTAAGCGAATTTCACATTCTCAAGACTATTAAGTTTATAAGCCAATAAGAAAAGACTACAACAATTTGCAATTCCACATTTAAAACCATTATTTTTGGGCAACCAGATTGGTTAACCAATTCATTTCTGAATCGATTTCCTTTGGTTATATTTCTGTAAATAATTAAAAACATTTCATGGTATATAGAATTCTAGTACTTTGCTTTGCTGTAGCTCTTTATTCTTGTCAAGAACAAGTAGAATCAAATTCAAATAAGTCCAGTGCACAGCTTTTACTGACATCCAATGGTATTCAAAGTTTTAATAATGCGCAAAGTGACCTCGTTGAAAAATCAGCCAGTGAACTAGAGATTCAAGTAATTGAGATCTTAGAAAATCCCATTGAAATCCCACAACCGGTAGACGCTGGTGGAGGATTTTCACATGAGAAGCATAAAAAAAACTATGCAGAACTATACCGCATGGCGATTTCTCACAACCTTAATCCTAGAGAAGAAAAAATCACTTACATAAAAAATATGTTTGATGGATACGCTAGTATGTATCCTACACTTGGATTGCATCCTAAGTCTAAGAATAATCACCCAGCTGGAAAATTATACTGGCAAGGACTTAATGAAGCTGTAACGCTGTTTTATATGATACAAGCTTATGACTTGAGTCGTGAGTTTCTATCACAAGAGGAAAAATCTAAAATTGAAAAAGACCTATTACGTCCTATGGCTACTTTTTTGAGTGTTGATAGTTATGAGGTTTTCAATAAAATTCATAATCATGGAACATGGTCTGTTGCTGCAGTAGGTATGACTGGAATGGTGCTAGGAGATGATGATATGGTAGAGCGCTCTATATATGGAAGTAATAAAGACAGCAAAACAGGATTTATCGCTCAATTAGATGCTTTATTTTCAAGTGATGGATTCTACAGTGAAGGTCCATATTATCACAGGTATGCAATACTGCCATTTATAGCATTTGCCGAGGCAATTGAAAACAATCGTCCTGATGTGAAAATCTTTCAACATCGTGATGGTATCTTAAAGAAAGCAGTTACTACATTGTTACAGTTGACAGACGAGAAAGGAAGATTTTATCCTATTAATGACGCTATAAAAAGTAAGACTTGGGAAAGTGATGAGGTTGTTTTTGCAACAAATATTGCCTACAAACAATATAAAGATGAAAGTTTATTACCTGTGATTAAAATGATGGGTAAAATCTCATTGACAGACGCTGGTGCACTTGCCGCAAATGCAATTACTGACGATACAAATGATTTCTATGCCAGACCTAGTATGTTCGTTGCAGATGGTGTAGAGGGAAAAAGTGGTGGTCTTACCTTAATGCGTAGTCCTCAACAAACAGATGGTCAGCTGCAAGCCGTTCTTAAATTCTCTACGCAAGGAATGGGACATGGACATTTTGATAGATTAAGTTTATCTGTTTATGATCATGGAAATGAAATCATGCCAGATTATGGTGCAGCACGTTTCTTGAATATAGAAGCAAAACGTGGAGGAAGATACTTACCAGAGAACAAAACATATGCACGTCATACTATAGCTCATGGAGCTGTAGTTCTTGATGAGCAATCTCAATATAAAGGAAACGTAAAATATTCTGAAGAACACGTTTCTCAACTCATTAAGACCGATATGAATAACGAGAGGTTACAGTTGACTATTGCTATGGATACTATGGCTTATAATAACACTCTTTTATCTCGTTCAATTACTATGGTTAATGAACCAGCAATCTCTGACCGACCATTTATTATCGATTTATATCATATAGATTCAAAAACGGGTCATCAAATGGATTTGAACTATCCGTTTTTTGGTGACATAATTGATACTCAATTTGACTACACAAGACCTGTGAATAAAACAGCGCTAGGTACTGATGATGGTTATGATCACTTAGAAATTCTTGCAAAAGGATCACCTAAAAAGGGTTCCAGTAATACTCAGTTTACGTTTTTACAATCACAACGTTTCTATACAATCACGACTATTACAAATGCAAATACGGAGCTTTTTATAACACAAACCGGAGCAAATGATCCAGAGTTTAATCTTAATTTGCAACGACAGTATTTGATTAGACAACCTAAAGGTCAATCATTTCATACCTTTGTAAATATCATCGAGCCACATGGTTTTTTTGACCCTATACAGGAAACGGTTGCGCAACCTAAATCTGTAATTTCAGAGTTGAAACATGAGCAAGAAGGTGATTATGACGTGGTAACTTTTAAGACTGGAGAAGATGTTTATTTGTATACGCTTTCGCGAAAGCGAGATAATAACAAAAATCATACAATAACATATAATGGTAATTCCTATTCATGGGAAGGACCGCATCAACTAATAAAATTATAAATCATGAAAAGTAGGTTTAGTGAAAAGTATATTCTAACTAATCAGATGGAATGGGAAGAACTAGGTGGTGGAGTATCACGTAAGTTTTTAGGTTATGATAACCAGATTATGATGGTTCAAGTGAAGTTTGAAAAAGGTGCAGAAGGCGCACCACATCAACATTTTCATACACAAGCTACTTATGTGGCTGCAGGAAAATTTGAGTTTATCATAGATGGTGTAAAACAAATTGTGAGTGCTGGTGATGGTGTTTATATGGAGCCTAATTTGTTACACAGTGCAGTGTGCCTGGAAGAAGGGATGTTAATAGATACATTTGCACCCATAAGAGAAGATTTTATGGATGGTAGCGGTGTATCATATTTTGGAGATAAAGAAGCTTAAAAATTAATAAAAAGTAAATTAAATATAATTAATAATATGAATAATAAAGGTAGAGTAGCTATTGTAACTGGAGCAACTGGTGGAATAGGATTTGAAGTAGCAAAAAGATTAGGACTTGACGGTTATACTGTCGTTCTTAATGGGCTTCAAGCAGATTTAGGAAATCAGCGTGTAGAAGAATTAAAAGCTCACGGAATTGATTGTGAGTTTATGGAATTTGATGTAACAAACGAAGAAGCTGTAAATTCTAGTGTTGCTGCTATAGGTGAGAAGTACGGTAGAATAGATGCACTTGTGAACAATGCAGGTGGATTAGGTGGAAGATCTCGTTTTGAAGAAATGACTACAGACTTTTATAGAGGTGTAATGGCTCTTAATTTAGATTCTGTATTCTTTACTTCAAGAGCAGCAATTCCTTTCCTTAAAAAAGGAACACATCCTTCTATCATTAACTACACTTCAAACGCAGCATGGAATGCTGGTGGACCTGGAGCTGGAATTTATGGAACTTCTAAAGCTGGTGTTCATGCAATTACAAGAGCACTTGCAAAAGATCTTGCAGAATATGGGATTAGAGTAAACGCAGTATCTCCTGGTACTATCGATACTCCTTTTCATTCTCAAATTAAATCTACTAAGCCTGAGGTATTTGCTTCATGGGCAAATAACATTATGTTAGGTAGGCTAGGTCAACCAGAAGATGTTTCTGGTGTTGTTTCTTTCCTTGCAAGTAAAGATGCATCATTCATCACTGCTGAGACTATTCAGATAGGTGGTGGACAAGCTCTAGGTATTTAATACCTGAGTTTATTTTATATATAAAAATCCCTGATCGTAAGATCAGGGATTTTTTTTATACTTTAAAAATAGAACTCATTTAACAGGAGTGTTTATTAAAACTAATATTTAATAAACCAGTTTCAATTCTAGATTCTCTACAACTTTAATTTCTCCAGAATTAACTAGGGTATTATTAACCGATTTCTGACCTTTTATACCCCAAAGAATGGCAGTGAGTTGGGTATCATTGTTAGTGAAAGTATTGTTTTCAAAAGTTACGTTGATGATACCACGAGTGTTGACTAAGATTTCATCTTTATCTTGTTTACCACATTTACTGAATGTATTTCCAGAAAGTGTAAGAACACCACCTATAGTAGATTCATCATAACCACCACGATAGAAATCGATTACTTCATTAGAGATATTATCAAAAGTTGATCCAGTTATAGTTAAGAATTCTACATTATAATCTCCTTTATCATCTGTTTCTTTATCGAGTAGGAATCCGTTTTCACAGTTTTTAAAACTAGAGTTAGTAACAGTAATCTCATCTGCAAACGAACTTTTTGAGGCATCAAGAACAGATTTGAAATTTGAAATACTGACATTATTCATGTGAACTCCATAAGCTATAGACATGTCCTTATCTAGTGTGTTGAATAAGTCTTGCTCTGGTGTTCCAGCGATGTTGAGATTCTCTAGATGTAAAATTCCTTTAGGTTGCATTAAGAAACCTGTTTTAAGAGCGTCAAATTGAATGGTAGTCTTTACACCTGTCGCTTTAATGGTTAGTTCTTTAGCAACAGGAATCGTTTTATCAATTAAGTAATTTCCTGATTTAAGAATGATGATGTCTTCAGAGTTTGCTTTCTCAATAGCGGCAACTAATTCGCTAGTGCTAGAAACTTGATGAGTTTGTATATCTTGATTTCCTTGATAAGGAGTGTACCAAGAGGCACCATATTTAGAATAATCAACTGCAGCCTGTTTAGCATTTATAGGAGGAATGATAGCACCTATATAGTTGTGTTCTTTATCTCTAGTTGTACCAAATAGATCTTTGTCCATCGTTTCAAAACCAAATCCATCATATAACTCATTATTATACTGAGCAGGAGCAAAGAAAAGCTCATCACCTATAGAGTTAGAGATTGACTTTATATCAAAATCATTACGATCAGAGTCCATAGTCTGATTGCTTATCATTAAGTTCTTTTTAAATTTCACTCCATCAATTTTATCATAAGCTTTGATAGGGTAGGACGTGTACTTGTCATTATACACAAAGTTGTTTGCAAAAATCACACGTTTAGGACGAGCTGATCTAATTTCAGATGGTGGTAAAACTGCTGCCTGATCTAGATTTACACCTACTGAAAAATGAATAGGTTGCTCACAGTTGATCCAACTGTTATGCGCAATAACTGCGTCAGTAACTTGATTGTATCTATTTAAAGGTGATTTAGGAATTCCATTCATTACAGCTAGTGCTGCTCTAAATTCTTGACCTTTCAATCCATAGAAATAGTTGTTTGTAATCCAGTGACCAGTATTGATAACACGTATTCCACCTACATAAGGATTATCATTTGCTAGAAACATATTACCACTTATGTTAGCATAATTTCCATGACGAGTAACTACAGATCCTTCACTTTCTAAAAAGACGTTGTTACTAAAGTTATTGAAATTTGATTTACTTGAAATTATCTCCACTTCGCCATTACATTTCTCAAAAAGATTATCTGTCACTTGAGTATAAGAAGGAGTCATAGAGGTCGTACTTGCACCTAGTTGCATCGTTTCGGCCTTAGGACCACCTTTTCTCGGTCTCGGGCCAAAATGATTATCGTGAATCTTATGATGATTATTGATATGGCGGTTCCCATTTAAGTAGACCTTTAATGTAGGTCCTTCATTTGATTTACCAGCGATATAACAATGGTCCACCTCATTTTGCTGTCCATAAAACTCTATCCAGTGATCTTTTCTATGTCTATCTAATTGTGTGTACTCTTCAATGACTGTTCCTGTAACGCGACAGTTATAAGCAATAGAATCTGGACTGTTTCTAAATATGATTACTGCTTCATCAGGTGTGAAACCATTCTTGAAATACAAGTCTTTTACAATTAAGTGTTCACCACTTATTTTTAAAACTGATTGTCCTTCTAGAGTAACTTTTCCTGGAGTTTCGGCTCTAAGAATAATTGGACTTTCTTCTGTTCCAGTGGCGTGGAATTTGATCTCTACATCTTTCCAGGTTCCGTTTGCTAAGATTATTTCATCTCCAGGTTGGGCATTCTTAATAGTAGATTGTAATTCATCAAGGTTTTTGACTGTTAAAGAAGAAATGCTTTTTGAATCAGTTTTACAGCTTATGATAAGAAAAGAAAAGAGGAAAAGAAGTATAAATCTCATGGTTCGTATTTAGGGAATGAATTTACTCTAATAAGATCATTAAAATCAACTTATTCACTCATAGATTGTACGGTAATAGGTGTACAAACATCCTGATTTTTTTTATAAAGTTGAAGTCATCTTAAATAACACCATATAAATAATGATTAAACATTAAATTCATATTCATCAAAAGAAAAGAAATAACCGAGCATAAATGTCTAAATAAACCAATAGAAAATCAGCTTTTGGTTCTGTCGCATTAACTTTTAGAATTTCAAATATACTTAGTTTTGAGATTCTAAAATAAGTACATGTACCACCGTCATAGATATCCTCATATTGTAATACAGCAAGCAGTTTACTTTAAACTGCGATTTAGTTTGAGTTATCGAGATGTAGAAGAATTAATGGCTATTAGAGGTGTACAGGTGGATCACTCTACCATTCAGCGATGGGTGTTCAAGTTTTCAAAAGAAATTGAACAAAACATGAACCGTCGTAAACGACAGATTACTGATAGCTGGAGACTAGATGAAACCTACATCAAAGTAGGTGGTAGAGATATGTATTTATACCGAGCAGTTGATAAACAAGGAAGCACCATAGACATTCTTCTAACCAAGCGAAGAATGAAAGGGTCTGCTCAAAAATTCTTGAATAAAGCCATTAAGAATAATGGTAAACCCAGAATAATAAATATTGATAAAAGCGGCTCTAATACCGCAGGAATCAAGACTTGGAATAAACGAAACAACAGTATTAAAAAGGTTAAAATACGACGAGTGAAATACTTGAATAATATTGTAGAACAAGATCACAGAAGTATAAAGAGGAGAATCAAAATCACTACAGGTTTTAAAGAGTTTGAATCAGCACAAAGAACTCTAGCAGGAATAGAAATAGTACACATGATTAGAAAGGATCAAATTTTGAATCCTAAGAAATCTACTTTTAAAACTTTCTGTAGTCTAGCTGCTTAATTTTATTGTTAACTCTCATTTCATATTCTCATTGAGTTAATGCGACAGAACCGTATTTTACTATCCCTAATAGCTAGTAGTCGTGTTTTATTAATAACCTTCATTAGATCTTTGGATTTTGAACTGCATCTGGATCGTTAACATCATAATCTGCGTAATCATCCTCATCATAATTTTCCATTGTTACAGCTAGTTTTGTACTCACTTTTACCAAATACTTTGCATCTTCTGTATCTAGTTGCACTGCCTCTATCCATTCGCTTTTAGCGTTTTTAAACTTGATAATATTATTATCATCATACCCATCAGGGTACTTTTCTACTAAAAGTGCTAACAACTCTGGTGTCAGTTTTTTAAAATCTACGATAACACGTTTTCTAGTGTCCATAATTACATATTTAATAAGTAAGCAAAAATCAGTGGTGCTACTATGGTAGCGTCACTTTCAATAATAAACTTAGGTGTATCTATATCTAGCTTTCCCCAAGTAATTTTCTCATTAGGCACCGCTCCACTATATGAGCCATAACTTGTTGTAGAATCACTTATTTGGCAGAAGTAACTCCAGAAAGGTGTATCTGTTCGTTCCATATCTTGATACAACATAGGCACAACACAAATAGGGAAATCTCCAGCAATACCACCACCTATTTGAAAGAAGCCTATGCCTTTTTTAGAATTATCTGTATACCAATCTGCTAGAAATGTCATATACTCAATGCCTGACTTGACAGTACTCGCTTTCAATTCGCCTTTAAGCACATAACTTGCAAAAATATTTCCCATTGTGCTGTCTTCCCAACCAGGGCAAACAATGGGAAGGTTCTTTTCTGCTGCGGCATACATCCAGGAATCTTTCAAGTCAATTTCGTAGTATTCTTCAAGTACTCCAGAGAGTAACATTTTATACATATACTCGTGCGGTAAAAAACGCTCGCCTTTATCCTCAGCATCTTTCCAAATCTTAACGATGTGTTTTTGTAAACGTCTAAAAGCTTCTTCTTCTGGAATACAGGTATCTGTAACACGGTTTAATCCTTTCTCAAGTAAATCCCACTCATCCTGTGGTGTTAGGTCACGATAGTTTGGTACACGCTTATAGTGAGAGTGTGCTACTAGATTCATTATATCTTCTTCAAGGTTTGCACCTGTACAAGAGATAATCTGTACTTTATCTTGACGAATCATTTCGGCAAAACTTTTACCTAACTCTGCAGTACTCATTGCACCAGCTAGAGAAACTAACATTTTTGCGCCAGACGCTAATTGTTCTTCATATCCTTTTGCCGCATCAACAAGTGCAGCTGCATTAAAATGTAAATAATGCGTTTCTATAAATTGTGAAATTGGACCTTTAGTACTCATCGTCTTCGTTGTATTTAGTTGTATTGTTTTTTGATGTTGTTTGGTAATCGTTATCGAAATCATCTTCGATATTGTTACCTTGGAATTTGTAACTTAACATTTTATAGTAAAGCTTGGCAGCCAAGAAATCCGAAGATTTATCATTCTTATTAGGGCATAACTCTACAATATCAAACCCTACCACGTTTTTGTGTTTAAATACTTGACTTAGGTATTCCAATGTTTCATACCATAAAAGACCGCCCGGTTCTGGAGTACCAGTACTAGGCATAATAGATGGGTCAAATACATCTAGATCAATAGTGATAAAAACATTTTCTGTCATTTGATCAATCGATGAGTCCATCCAAGAGTCATCTACAGCCATCTCGTGAGCAAAGTAGGTTTTCTCTTTATCCATTACAGTAGTCTCTGAAATATCCATAGAGCGTATGCCTACTTGGAGTAAATTTGTTGTTTGGCTGGCTTCATAAACTGCACAGGCGTGATTAAAGTTAGAACCTTCATACTCTTTTCTTAAATCTGCGTGCGCATCAAGTTGAAGCACTGTTAGATTATCATAACACTCGTTAAAAGCTCTTATCGTTCCTATAGAGATGGAATGCTCGCCTCCAAAAATGGTAACAAATTTGTTCTTCTTTATATAACTCTTTGTGCTGGCGTGTACTGCATCCACCATAGCTTCTGGAGAACTATTTTCTGTTATAGCATCTGTGAGGTGGATGCCTTGTTTGTATACTTCTGTTTCCGTCTCAATATCGTAGAGTTCCATATTCTCTGAAGCGTTTAAAAATGCTTCTGGTCCCTTGTCTGATCCTTTTTGCCACGTACTAGTTCCGTCATAAGGAACAGGTATTAATACTATTTTTGCGTTTTCTAGTTTGCCTAACTCTTTTGGAATTCCAGCGTATGTTTGAGTTGTCATTGTATGAATATTTTTCCTTAGTATGATAATTTTATAGCCTCAGAAACTTCAGAATCTGAATGGTTTGCTTTCGCGAAAGCGTTATTAATCCCATAATCATATCCTAAAATAGATAGGAGTTGCTCTGATGTTTGTTGCTCTGCAAATACCGAAGTAACAAGCTTTCCATCTTCATCGCGATCAATAAGAATATGTTTAGGTGTAGGGATCAAACAGTGTTGTAGTCCTCCAAAACCACCTATGGTTTCTTGGTACGCCCCAGTATTAAAAAAGCCAATATATAACGGTTTGTCTTGACTGTATTTAGGTAAGTAAATAGCATTCATATGCTGTTCACTATTGTAATAATCATCACTATCACAAGTAAGTCCACCTAGCAATACACGCTCATATTCTTTATCCCAACGGTTTATTGGAAGCATTATAAAACGCTTGTTAATTGCCCAAGAATCTGGAAGTGTCGTTATGAATGATGAATTAATCATATTCCATTTTTCACGATCGTTTTGTTGTTTTTGGTACAACACTTCATAAATAGCTCCGCCACTTTCTCCAACAGTGAAGCTTCCAAATTCTGTAAAAATATGAGGAACAGCAACATCGTTCTCGTCGCAAACTTGTTTAATCTGACGAATGATTTCGCTCACCATATACGCATAGTCATAATCATAAGCCAGAGAGTTTTTAATAGGAAAACCGCCACCTATATTTAAACTGTCTAGGGTAGCGCACTCCTTTTTAAGCTTCACATAGACTTTCATACACTTTAAAAGCTCGTTCCAGTAATAGGCAGTATCGCGTATTCCTGTATTGATAAAAAAGTGCAACATTTTAAGAGTAACCTTAGGGTTATTCTTGATTTCGTTATTGTAAAAAGGCACTATGTTTTTATAGCCTATTCCTAGTCTTGAGGTGTAGAACTCAAATTTTGGTTCTTCTTCTGAAGCGATTCGGATACCTACATTATACTTGCCATCGACTACTTGGTCAAAGAGATTAATTTCTTCGTAATTGTCAAGTACCACAATACAGTTTTTGTGACCGTTGTTTATAAGACGGGCAAGGTTTTGAACATATTGATCACGCTTAAAACCGTTACTAATAACATAGGTGTCATTTGTAATTTTACCTTGTGATTTTAGGTTCTCAACGATGTCTACATCAAAAGCAGAAGACGTCTCGATATGAATATCGTTCTTCAATGCTTCATCAAGTACGTGCTTAAAGTG
>JALZUY010000088.1 GCA_023301395.1 Nonlabens sp. | reverse complement strand
CTGGTCAGCAAATCCTGTACGTGCAAAGTATTCTAGTGTTTGTAAAATATACCCATCCGCACTAGGAACAAAAACGTCAGGGATAATCCCACCACCACCGTAGACTACTTTTCCGCCAGCGGTTATACGTTTTAAGGAATCGTTTACTTCAATATTTGAAGCTGCTTCGAGCTCGCCATTATTGTATCTATCAATATATTCTTTAAAATAATCTTCATTACCATTATCATATGGTCGCTGGATACTACGTCCAGTAGGCGTGTAATATCTAGAAACGGTCAGTCGCACAGCACTTCCATCACCCAACTTAATTTCCTGTTGTACCAGACCTTTCCCAAAACTACGTCTTCCTATAATAGTTCCTACATCATTATCCTGTAAAGCTCCAGCCACTACCTCACTAGCACTAGCACTATTCTCATTGATAAGTATATAAACTGGTTTATCCTTAAAATCACCAGCACTGGTAGCATAAGAATCTTTACGTTCATTATTACGATCTTTTTGGAAAAGGATAAGCTTTTTGCGAGGTAAAAACTCATCGGCCATAGAGACTGCGGCACTTAACACACCACCTGGATTATCACGCAAATCCACTGTAAGTTCTTGAGCTCCTTGCCTTATTAATTCATCAATCGCTTTATTAAATTCCTCTTCAGTCGACTCTGCAAATCGATTGATTTTTATATATCCTAACTTATCATCCAGCATGTAAGCTGCTTCTACACTATTGATAGGCACGTTTCCTCTTACTACCGGAATATTAAGAACATTGATATCACCAGGTCTTAAAACACCAAGGGTAACTTTTGATCCTTCTGCACCTTTAAGAACATCGGTACTAACTGCATTAAGCCCAAAAAGTGGATCTCCATCTACATACAAAAGTTTATCGCCACTTTTTATTCCGGCTCTTTTACTAGGTCCACCATCCAACACATTCAATACAGAAATCGTATCCTGATTCACAAAAAACCTGATTCCTATTCCCACAAAATCGCCACGCATTTGATCTGCGATCTCTTCCATCTCATCATTTGCGATGTAAACTGAATGTGGATCAAGGTTTGATAAGATTCCATTTACCGCTACATCAACTATACTATCTGTGTTAACCTCATCTACATAGCGTTGATCAATGATGTCAATGAGTTTGTTTAGTTTGCGCTTTTTTGCATTGCTCGCCATTAAAAAACCATCATTCGACTCACCATTACTCAACAGATAACCTAGTCCTATTCCTAGAGCCACTGCTATTCCTAAAAAGAACGGATAAAACACCTGTGATTGCTTCACTTATTACAATTGGTTAATTTGTTCTACTTCAACGCCAGCTTTTTGCAGAAATTGCAAACCACTATCATCCTTATATCCTTCAACATACACCACACGCTTAATACCGCTTTGATGAATCAATTTACTACAATCTTTACAAGGAGACATAGTAATATATAGCGTCGCACCAGCACATGATTGTGTTGAACCTGCAACTTTGAGAATAGCATTTGCTTCAGCATGCAACACATACCATTTTGTGTATCCTTCATCATCCTCACAAAAATTCTCAAAACCACTAGGCGTTCCGTTATAACCATCGCTTATAATCATACGCCCTTTAACCATTATAGCACCTACTTGTCGTCGCTTGCAATGTGACAATTTTGCCCATTCTTCAGCCATTTTAAGATAAGCTATATCGTATTTATGCTGTTTTTGATCTTTCAATTTATGTGTTGTTTTACATTTAGCTTACTAGCCATAATTCAATTGAACTTATAAAGAATAGTAAAGCTTAAGCCTCTTTAAATTACGCTTTCGCGAAAGCGAAGTTAAACAAAGCGTATTGTATATAACTCTACCAGATCCATCTTGCGATAAGCATGGGAATCACCATTCCTAATATTACCCCAGAAGTAACTTGAATCCAATCCTTTTTACTGAAACGGAATAAGCTTGTAAAAACGAAGCTTAACATCAATATCACTAGAACAATGACTAACTGCGCACCTTCAATCCCAATCGCATATTGTAAAAGTAACAAAAACTCGTTGTCACTTCCACTAGCAAGCATTTTATAAGCACTAGAAAACGCAAATCCATGAATCAATCCAAAGAAAAGCGATATCCCAATTGCAATCCATGCTGCATTATCTCGATTTCTACTTCCGGCAGTAAAAATATTATAGAGTGCCGTAATAGCAATAGTCATTGGAACCAAAAACTCAATATACTTAGTTGAAAAGGTAACGCTTGCAAACGCAACTAAAATTAAAGAGACAGTATGACCTATAGTAAATGCGGTCACCAACCATAATAGTTTTTTCCAACTTTTAAAAAGAAAAGGAATAGCAAGTATAGCTATAAACAGAATGTGATCATAAGCCTTCCAATCTAGAACATGCTCAAATCCAAAAATAACATTACGTAAGAAATCATTCATTGAGTATTCATTTTAGGGGATTATCCAAAAATAAGATTTTAACTGATGTGGCATAAAAAAACCAGGACATTTCTGTTCTGGTTTTAAAAGTACCTCAGGCCGGAATCGAACCGGCACGCCCGAGAGCATTGGATTTTGAATCCAACGTGTCTACCAATTCCACCACTGAGGCCTAAAAATTGGAATGCAAAAGTACATATTATTTTAAATCTCACAGCTTATTTAGAGTGATTTTTAAAGACAGAGAGTAAAAATATCTGTACATTTGCAGCCTTAAAATCAGGAGTCTAAATCATTTTAAGATGACTAATACGATGACAGAAGCAAAATTATTCGGTTGTAGACAAAGTATGGATCTTGCAAAGGCAGTAGCCGTGCAATATGGAGCCACACTAGGTCAGGTGAATTTTTCAACGTTTAGCGATGGAGAGTTTCAGCCTTCTTTTGAAGAATCTATACGTGGACGTCGTATCTTTATTATAGGCTCTACGCACCCTAGTAGTGACAACTTAATGGAGCTATTATTAATGCTAGACGCTGCAAAGCGTGCAAGTGCTAGACACATAACTGCTGTGATTCCTTACTTTGGTTGGGCACGACAGGATCGTAAAGACAAACCTCGTGTACCGATAGGCGCAAAAATGATTGCAAAAATTCTAGAAAGTGCAGGTGCAACTCGCATCATTACCATGGATTTACACGCAGACCAGATTCAGGGATTCTTTGAAAAGCCAGTGGATCACCTTTTCGGTAGTGCGCTATTTATTCCTTATTTAAAGAGTCTTAACTTAACTGATCTTACTATCGCTTCACCTGACATGGGTGGTTCTAAAAGAGCTTATGCTTATGCAAAAACTCTTGAAAGCGATGTGGTAGTATGTTACAAGCAACGCCAAAAAGCAAATGTGATTTCTCACATGGAACTTATAGGTGATGTAACAGGAAAAAATGTAGTTCTAGTAGACGACATGGTCGATACCGCTGGAACATTAACTAAAGCTGCAGACGTAATGATGGAACGTGGAGCAAAAAGTGTAAGAGCTATTTGTACACATGCCATTTTATCTGGTCAGGCTTATGAGAGAATAGAGAACTCTCAACTTGTCGAACTAATTGTAACTGACTCGATTCCTCTTAGAAAAGAAAGTGGAAAAATTAGAGTCCTTACTTGTGCTTCATTATTTGCTGAGGTGATGAAAAGCGTTCAAAATAATGAATCTATCAGTGACAATTTTATCATGTAATTTCAATAATCAATTAATAAACAACAAATGAAATCAATCACGATCAACGGATCTAAAAGAGAAAGCGTGGGCAAAAAGGCAACTAAAGCTCTACGTAATGCTGGATTGGTACCTTGCGTAATTTACGGAGGAGACGAACCAGTGCATTTTCAAGCTGAAGAAAAAGCTTTTAAAAACTTAGTCTACACTCCAGACGCACTTACAGTTGTAATAGACTTAGGTAAAGATGGACAGTATGCAGCTATTGCTCAAGATATGCAATGGCATCCTGTAAAAGAACAATTACTACATGCTGACTTTTATCAAATATTTGATGATAAGCCAGTAACTATGGAAGTCCCAGTAATAACTGAAGGTGCTTCACGTGGTGTATTGAATGGTGGTGTTTTAAGAAGAAATAATCGTCGTTTAAAAGTAAAAGCACTTCCTGCTAATTTACCTGATTTTATCAAAATCGATATTACAGAATTAAAAATAGGTAACAAGAGATACGTGCGTGACTTACGTGTACCTGAGTATGAAATCATGCACCCAGATAGCGTAGTGGTTGTAATGGTTAAAACTTCTCGTACTGCAATTCTGGATGATGAGGAAGAAGGAGCAGAAGCTGCTGCTGAAGGAGCGGAAGCACCTACTGAGGCTGCTGCTGAATAAAGACTTATTCTTCATAAATTTACAAGCCGTAAGATTAATTTCTTACGGCTTTTTTTATTTTTGAGACATGATAACCGCAATTCAAAAATGGTGGCCTTCTTTATTTGAAGAACATTTTATTGAAAAAGAAACTGACATGAAAAAATTCCTGATCATAGGACTAGGCAACATAGGAGAGAAATATAGCGAAACGCGTCACAACATAGGTTTCAAAATTCTTGATGAAATCGCTCATGAAAAAGATGCAAAATTTGAAACATTCATTCTAGGTGATGTTGCAACGATTACTCATAAAGGTAAAAAAATCACGCTACTCAAACCTAGCACTTACATGAACTTGAGTGGTAAGGCTATCAAATATTACATGAATCAAGAATCTATTCCCAAAGAACAGATTCTAGTCGTGACCGATGATTTGAATTTACCATTTGGTACTTTACGTATGAAAGCAAAAGGAACTGATGGCGGACATAACGGTCTCAAAGACACACAGATAAAATTAAACACACCTAATTATCCTCGATTGAGATTTGGTATTTCAGACGAGTTCTCAAAAGGTCGTCAAGTAGATTATGTACTTGGAGAATGGGACAAAGAAGAACAAAAATCACTTCCTGAACGCGTAGGGAAAGCTGCCGAAGCTTGTCTTTCTTTTACACATGCAGGACTTGCAAATACGATGAACTCTTTTAACGGCAAATAGTTATTGTTTAACTAATTGCTTTACAATTGTACTTTCATCAATAGTCATTTTAACTAAGTACATACCGCTAGCCCATTGGCTTATATCGACTCTAGTTTCATTATTAGTGATTCCTTGCGCAACTATAAATCTTCCTGACATATCATAGACTTGATATTCCGCTTTCGCGAAAGCGAGGTTACCTAGCAGAATGGTAACATCATTATTTGCCGGGTTAGGATATAAAACGACACTACTAAAAGCTACATCAATTGTCGATAGTGTTTGCGTACCACAAATATCTAAAGACCAGTTATTCAATGTTCCTCCATCTTGATTAGTATCATCTGCAACGGTTAGTGTCCAGTCACCTAATGCACTTTCTCCATTAAAAGCAGAGAGTAAATCAACTGGCAAAACGACTCCATTAATAGTAGGAGAGGCAAACGTGCAATTAATGGGTGAAGCGTCATCTGTGAAAGTAGCTAACATATCATTACGATTATTACATCGGTCTTCAACAATAGTTATTTGTGTACCTGTAGGACTAGTTAAATAAATATCCATATCGCTCATCCAAGTATGTGATATATCTATATTTAAAGAAACACCGGTTATCACCACATCATTTGTAACCGTGATTATATCATCTTCCGATGATGGTGGACCATTACTTATGATTACTGGGACAGAAGTAGAAACCTCATTAAAGCATATTAAATTTGCAGTTCTAAAGCTGCGCACTGCACTATAATTTCCTTCACCACAAACATTTCTGTTTTTCACACGCCAGTAGTACAAAGTATCTTCATCTAATGTTGTTGTTGTTGTAAATGTATTTCCCGTAAGAGTTGCGCTTGCAACAATAAAGGCAAAATTGTTATCTATAGCTAATTCAACATCATATTCTTGCGCACCTAGCGTAGTGTTCCATTCCATAAAAGGAAATAGTGCAACATCAATTGCATTATCAATAGGCTCGACTAACGTTGCTGTTGACAAACCACTATTAAGCACATCTAGCGTTAATCCTGTAGAACGCATAGTAGACCCAGCAGTTCCTTCAAATGATAAATTATAACTTCCTACCATGGTAGGAGTGAGCCCTGTAATAGTGATATTTACGGGAGTATTATCGTTTGTTACAATTGATGGTGTTACAGTTACGTTTGCTCCTGCTGGCGCACCAGTTAGGGAAAGTGTAGTAGGTGAATTAAACCCATTAAATGTTCTATAAGTAAAGTCGTAGACAGCATCTCCTGGCAAGCAAATCTCTTGACTTAAATCAATAGTACTCAATGAAAACTCATCGCTTGTTATTATAAAATCTGAACTATTAACAGCATAATAAACATTACCGTTTGATCGCACCATTATACGAGCTTGAGTAGTAGGGTTTATAACCGGAATTGAAATCGTTTGAGAACCATCATTAGGCGTAGCACTTGCAAGAACAGTTGTAAAAGTCAATCCACCATCAAGTGATAATAAAATATCTACACTAGCCGTATTGACAGGAGCAATATCTGTTCCTGCTACATTCCAGTTAATAATAGCAGCTTCTCCAGTATTATAACTCACATTTGAATCTTGACTTGTCACTTCAAATGGCCCAGCGGTTCCATCTACAGTAATTCCCATTAAGTCAGAGTCATTCTGGCCTATGTTTGCGTTGAATTTACATATGGTAAAAGCAAACTCCATAGAACGCGCAACGGATGGTGTAATCTCAAACGCAGGAGTAAGATTTCCCTGCACCACATCTGCCAGTGGCGGGAAATAACGAGTAGGAACCGTAACAGACGGTTTTGAACGGTACATAGGTCCTTGGATTCTTGTAGGATCAGGTCCTGCGCTACTGTTTGGATTTTCTGGATCATTTTGTTCCCAGTTATAAGTTACGGTATCAGTTCCTAAATTAGTTGCGCTACCTGTCAATAAAAAGGCAGTACTAAAAGGGATTACGTAATCATTTCCCGCACTTGCAACTGGAGCTGTTAAAGACACATTTGTAAGTACTGCACAAGAACTAGAAACTCCTGTTTTAATGTTTGCAGTTATGTCTCTAATATTTACATAATGAAAATAATCATTTGAATTATTCTGTACGTTTGGATTACAAATTCCTGCATAAGCCATTATAGTACTTCCACTTCCTGGTTCAACCTCAGTCTGACCACTACCACTTCTACAACCGCTTGAGGCCATAGAATGGTAACCACCAAATTGGTGCCCTATTTCATGAGCTACGTAGTCGATATCAAATGGATCACCTGTAGGATTAGACTGTCCGGTCATACCACTACCCTTTTGACCAGCAGAGCACACACATCCTATACAACCAGCATTTCCTCCACCAGAGGTGTTAAAATTGTGACCTATATCATAATTTGCATTTCCTATTCCTGGAAAACCTTGACCTGCAAGATCGCCATCAATTAAATCTTGAGTACGACCATTAAAGTTGTTTGTATAAGGATCTAATGAAGTATCTCCAAAATATAATAACACATCATTGTTTGCAACAAAGATCATATGAACCGCAAGATCACGCTCATAAACACCATTCACACGATTCATAGTTATGACTTGTTGAGCTAGAATATTAGATCTTTTTTGAGCATCGTTTCCAGTACCTGCAAAGATATTTCCATACTCTGCATTACATGAAATGGCTATTCTATAGGTTCTCAACACACTATCATCGGCAGATTTTGCAATTCCAGATGTTATTATGTTGCTTGCTCCTATAATGGCAGATTCATCAGTGAGACATTCAAAATCTTCCTTAATTTCAGGTAATGCTGAACGATCGTATATTATATAGGTGTCATGATTTAAAGTAAATGGATCTGTGTAAACAGTAGGAGATCCTGGCACAAATTCTATATTATGAAAACCATGTGGAGTGATTGAAAAACGAATCACATTTGAAGAGTCATTAATATTGAAACCTATATAGGTTCTTATTTGTGGATAATTATCTTGGAGTTGTTGCTCCATAGATTGTGTTTCAAATATTTCGAAATCTTTAAAACCTCCGGTCGCATCAGGCATCGTAAGGACAACAACTGAGTGAATTGTCATAAATCTTTTAGGTGCAGCAGCAACTTCTTGTTGCAATCCATCTAGATCCAAACTAAACAACTGAAAACTACTAGGAATAAAACGACGATTTTCTAAATCCTCTGTTGGTGTTTGAGATACTGGTTGCCAGTAGTTTTGTGCTTTCGCGAAAGCGAAATTTAAAATCAACAAAACTGTTATAAAATATTTCATAGGGAATTATAAGCCTACAAAATACTCGATGTTTATGGTATGTACAAACATTTGTATAAACCTCTTGTTTTTTAGTACATTTCATCGAGAATATTTTAATTTGCAAACACTGAAAAAACAGCATTATTCCATTGAATATATTTGACAATATCGCTTCTTATGAAGCTGAGAAAGAAGCAGTAGTAACTATAGGAACATTTGATGGTGTACATCATGGTCACCAGAAAATACTGGGTCGTGTTACTGAAATTGCTCAAAAGCAATCTCTCACTAGTGTATTGTTGACATTTTTCCCTCATCCTAGAATGGTTTTACAACCCGATAATGATTTAAAATTGATCAACACCATTGAGGAAAGACAACGATTGATTGCCGCAAATGGAATTGAAAATATAGTTACACATCCATTCTCACTAGAATTTGCTCGCACTAGTGCTCATGATTATGTTAAAAATATATTAGTCGATCAACTTAAGGCTGCAGTGGTAGTGATAGGTTATGACCACCGTTTTGGTAGAAATCGTGCGGCCAGCATTATTGAACTTGAGGAATATGGAAAAGAATTTAATTTCAAAGTTGTCCAGATTTCTAAAAAAGATGTCGAAGAAGTTACCGTGAGTAGTACAAAAATCAGGAATGCCATTGAGGCTGGTGATATGGAAACGACCTTTAATTATCTCAATAGACCATTTAGTATCCTAGGTATTATTGAGCATGGCAAAGCGATAGGTCGAACCTTAAATTACCCTACTGCCAATTTGAAAATTATAGAAAAATACAAGCTCTTACCTGAAAACGGTGTTTATATTACGAGCAGTATTATTGATGGTAAACGCGTTTATGGAATGACTAACATAGGTGTAAATCCTACTGTTTCTGATGGCAAGCAAAAAACTATTGAAACTTTCTATCTAGATTTTAATGCCGATTTATATCATTCTCAAATGCAATTGTTTTTTCATAAACGATTGAGAGATGAACTTAAATTTAAGTCTATTGAAGAATTAAAAACTGCTATGAAGCTAGATGAATTAAATACCAGAGCTTATGTACAGCAAATGGGATAAATGGCTTTTTCAACAAGTAGATAACTCTGCACTTGTTTTATTTCGCATATTTTTTGGATTTCTTTTAGCCTGTGAGGCTTTTGGCCATATCGCTCTAGGAGCAGTAGACAAGCACTTTTTACAACCTCAATTCACATTCACTTTTATAGGTTTTGAATTTCTAGAACCATTGCCAGCTCCTTTAATGTATGGCTTGTTTATTCTTATGGGAATTGCAGGTTTACTCATTATGGTAGGTTACAAATACCGCATGGCTATGTTGTTCTATGCTTTTGTATGGACTTATGTTTATTTACTTCAAAAAACGTCCTACAATAATCACTATTACCTTCTCATGCTGCTCAATTACATAATGGTGTTTTTGCCGGCGCATCGTTCTGTTTCACTCGATGCAAAATGGAACTCTATGTTGCGTAAGGAACATATGAGTCGATGGATTTACATATTTATAATTGCCTTTTTATTTATTGTTTACTCCTATGCTAGTGTTGCAAAATTTTATCCCGACTGGATAGACACCTCATTTCCTAAACACTTAATGAAGATAAGAGCAGGCGATTGGAGCATTCTACAACAGGAATGGGCGCACTGGGCGATTATGATATACGGATTAACCTTTGACATACTTATTATACCATTGTTACTATGGAAACGTACACGTATGATTGCTGTTATAGCTTCGTTTTTTTTCCATATTTTTAACTCAATAATATTTAAAATCGGGATATTCCCATATTTGGCTTTGGCATTTTTAGTATTCTTTTTTAATCCTAAAGCGATTCAAAAACGATTCTTCAAAAAGAAGAATTTCTATGAAGGTAATGAAGTGATCGTTCCTTCTTTTAAAAAGCCCTTATTACTTATAAGTACCGGATTTTTACTTCTTATGCTTTTATTACCGCTACGTCACTGGATGATTACAGATGACGTATTATGGACTGAAGAAGGTCACAGGTTAAGCTGGCGCATGATGTTGCGCAACCGTCGTGGATACACAACTTATTACATAGAGAATAAAAAAACTGGAAGTCGCAAACCAGTTAACTACAATGATTATCTCACTAAAAAACAGTCCTATAACGTTCAAACAAAGCCTGATTTCATGTGGCAATTTGCACAAAAACTAAAAGAACTTCATGCAGCAAAAGGAGAAGATATCGCCGTTTATATAGATGCAAAGGTTAGCATCAACGGTCGACCTATGCAACAGTTTACAGATAAGAAAATAGATGTTGCTGCACAAGAATGGAGTCACTGGTCACATACCGAGTGGATTTTACCATCTTCTCTCTATAAGAACAAGGAATAAATGGTAATTTTACAAGATTAGAATTAAAAACGACTACCATGCTACAAATCGCAGCTATACGCGAGCATAAAGATGCTTTTGCACAGGCACTTAAAAAGAGAAACCTGGACGCAATGCCATTGTTAGAAAACGCTATTTCAGTAGATGAAAAAAGACGTACTCTACAAGGACAACTTGATGAAACACTTGCTGAAAGCAATAAACTTTCTAAGCAAATAGGCGATTTATTTAAATCTGGCAAAGCTGCTCAGGCAAATGAACTCAAAGTTCAAACTGGAGACTTAAAAGAAAAATCAAAGCAACTTAATGTAGAACTTAATGTAGCCATTGAAGAGTTACAAAACATTCTTTATACGATTCCTAATATACCTCAAGACAGCGTTCCTACAGGAAATAGTGATGAAGATAATGAGGTGATTTCTGAACATGGAAGCATTCCTACACTCCACGCTGGTGCAAAACCGCACTGGGAACTTGTTAAAGATTATGACATCATTGATTTTGAGTTAGGTAATAAAATTACAGGAGCTGGATTCCCAGTTTACAAGAGAAAAGGCGCCCGTTTACAACGAGCACTTATTAACTATTTCTTAGATAAAAATACCGGTGCTGGTTATGAAGAAATGCAAGTGCCGCATTTAGTAAATGAAGCAAGTGGTTATGGAACTGGACAGTTACCAGATAAAGAAGGTCAAATGTACTACGTAGGTGTTGATGATTTATACCTTATCCCTACAGGAGAAGTACCTATCACAAACATTTACCGTGGTGACTTATTAGAGAATAAAGATTTACCTATCACTATGACTGGATACACACCATGTTTCCGTCGTGAGGCTGGTAGTTATGGAAGTGATGTACGTGGTTTGAATCGTTTACACCAGTTTGACAAAGTAGAGATTTTACGCATAGAGCATCCTGATCAAAGTGACGCAGCTCTAGACTCCATGGTGGCTCATGTTAAAGGAATTCTTGAAGAATTAGAACTACCATATCGTATTTTAAGATTGTGCGGTGGTGATTTAGGTTTCACTTCTACTCTTACTTATGATTTTGAGATTTATAGTACTGCTCAAGAAAAATGGCTTGAAGTAAGTAGTGTCTCAAATTTTAAAACATTCCAGAGTAATCGTTTGAAACTACGTTTCCGCAATAGCGAAGGGAAAACAGAACTGGCACACACTTTGAATGGTAGTTCACTAGCACTTCCTCGCATTCTTGCTGGAATTCTAGAAAATTATCAAACAGAAAGTGGAATTAAAATCCCTGAGGTATTGAAACCTTACTGCGGATTTGACATCATTGATTAATAGCCTATATTTAGACCTATGCGTAATTATTTAATTCTCATTTTACTGCTATGCAGCAGCTTAGGCTTTTCACAAAACCCTAGACTGGCCGAGAATTATATGGACCAAGGCGAGTATGGTAAAGCGCTCAAGATTTACAATAAAATCTATGAGAAGAATAAGCGCAATATCAATAGCCTTTATAAAGTTATTGATGTGAATCATCAATTAGAACAATACCGACAGGTAGATTCTTTAATTGACGATGCTCAAAAACTATTACGCAACAACAAAATCCTTATTATTGAGCGTGGCTACAATTTAACACTTCAAGGTAAAGACTCACTCGCTACTCCATTTTACACAGCGGCTATTGAGATCTTAGATTCTATTCCTAACCTTACTTATCAAATTGCAAATCGTTTTGAACGCCGTAACTTACTGGATGAGGCTATTATGGCTTATGAACGTGGAACGGCTGCAAATCCTAAGTCAAATTTCAAATTCCAGCTAGCAAATCTTTACGGACAACAAGGTAATCTTGAGAAAATGTTCACTCAATACGTGAATTTGATAGAAGAAAACATCGCATATCGCGGTCGTGCTCAAGCTATTTTCTCAAGATATGTGACTGACGATCCAGACAATGAAGGCAATCGATTATTAAGAAAAACGCTGTTATTACGCTTACGCGAAAGCCAAGACCCAATTTACAATCAGCTATTAAGTTGGTTATTTATTCAGCAAAAAGATTTCAAAAAGGCATTTATTCAAGAGAAAGCTATTTATGTGCGTACTAAAGAAAGTACCGTAGAATTACAAGAACTGGCCGTTACTGCTATAGAAGAAAAAGATGTCGATGCTGCCAAAGAGATTCTACAATATCTAGTAGTTGAATCTCAAGTGATCTCTACACGTTATGTCGCTCAAAGCTTACTCGCAAAAATTGATGCTGATAAAGCAACCGTTGAAGAATTCTCAGTTGTAAAATCAACCTATGAAGAATTGCTCAATACATATGGTAGAGACGGAGAAACATTTATGCTGCAACTAGACTTTGCAAATTTCCTTGCTTTTAAAGCTGGTCAACCAGAGAATGCAGTTGTTTTACTAAGTGAACTAGAAAAGAAAAGACTCAGTAAATTTCAAAAAGCCGAAGTTAAAATGCTTCTAGCCGATATTCTTGTACTTCAAGAGCAATTCAATCGAGCTCTTATTCTTTATAGTCAAGTACAAACTGATTTACCTAATGATGAACTAGCTCAAGAAGCGCAATATAGAGTCGCTAGAACGAGTTACTATCAAGGTGATTTCCCGTGGAGCTTAACCCAATTAAAAGTTTTAAGAAGTGCTACTTCTAAACTTATTGCAAATGATGCTATGGAGCTAAGCCTTACTATAAGCGATCATAGTCTTGAAGACACCACTTTTGTAGCACTAAAAGCATATTCTTATGCCGATTTAAAGCAATACCAAAACAAGCGTCAAGAAGCGATTTCACTTTATGATAAACTATTACAGAATCATAAAGGAGACCCTATTGAGGATGAGGCTTTATTGAAACAAGCTAAACTCTATGAATTAGAGTCCAACTTTGAAGCTGCAAAAAACAATTATCAAATCATCATTGACAATTTTTCAGACGGTATACTAGCAGACGATGCTTATTATTACCTAGGCTTGTTATTTGAAGATCAATTCAAGGATAAAAATAAAGCTCAAGCACTTTTTGAACGGATTATCTATGACTATGCAGACAGTATACACTTTGTAGATTCACGCAGGAGATTCCGTCGTTTGCGAGGTGATGAAAACCTCAAAGCTTTTTAAAAATTATTTATGGTAATATATAATGTGACTTGTAACATGTCCAGTCATCTTGAAGAAGAATGGCTGGAATGGATACGCGAGCATATCGCCCTAGTTCTAGGCACAGGTCTATTTAAAGACGCTAGATTAACTCGCGTACTTGTTGAAGAGCAAGATGGTGACAGTACTTTTTCCATTCAGTATAAAGCAACCAGTCGTGAATCCTTAGAGGTTTACTATTCAAAACATGCCGAAGCTTTGCGCAAAGAAGGATTAGAAAAATGGGGAAACAATGTTCTTGCTTTCCGCACAGAGCTTGATGTATTAGATGAATACACGGTACATACTAATTTGAATTAAAACAAACCATTGGCTAAATACAACAAACACAAAACACCATACAAAAGCAGTGATAAAGGCGTTACTGCAAAAAAACACCTAGGGCAGCATTTTCTTAAAGATGAAACCGTTGCTATAGACATTGCAAACGTGTTGAGTTATGATGGTTATGATCAGGTATTAGAAATAGGTCCTGGAACTGGTGTACTTACTAAGCATATTATACGCAAAGGAATTAAGGTGACTGCCATGGAACTTGATCGTGAGTCTGTTGCTTATTTACGGCAAAGTTTTCCCCTAGAACATGTTAAGATTGTAAATGATAAAAGTTTCCAGGTCGTTGAAGCAGATTTTTTAAAGAAAGATTTGAAAGACGTTTTTGGTGATCAATCTTTTGCGATTATCGGGAATTTCCCTTATAATATTAGTACACAGATTGTTTTTAAAACAATAGAAAACCGTGAATGCATTCCAGAGTTTGGCGGGATGTTTCAAAAAGAAGTAGCACAACGTATTTGCGCACCACACGGCACAAAAACATACGGAATTCTATCAGTTCTTACACAAGCATATTACACGGCAAACTATTCTTTTACAGTTGGACCAGAAGTATTTGATCCACCACCACGTGTAGATAGTGGCGTTTTATTTTTAAAACGTAAAGACAACTTTGATAATCTTTCTTGTTCCTACTCGATCTTAAGACAAGTTGTGAAATTAGCTTTCCAGCAAAGACGTAAGACTCTAAGAAACTCATTAAAAACCATGAATCTTCCTGACGAGATGCGTGAAAGAGAGCTATTCAATCTAAGACCAGAGCAAATTAGTGTAGACGCATTTGTATCGCTGGCTACTAAGATTGAGAAGTTATAAAAAACCTACTTATTCAAGAATAAACATTATTAAATCTTAGTAAGCGTTAAAAACCTAGGAACACGCGATGCTTGCTCAGCATCTACATCACCATCAGGATTATAAAAATCTCTTATGGTAACCACCCATTGAAGTTGTGGTTGCCCGTTAGCTGTAAGAGATAAGGAATATCTTAGATATAGACTGTAAGTGGTCCATTTACTACGCACAGGATCTTCAAAAAAACCAGCAATTACTGTTGGCTCCTTGATACTAAACATTTTTATATGATAAATATCATCAGACCCTTGAGAGGTAGAAGGATTAGTTAAAGTATTAATAATCTCAACACCATGCTCTTCATATATAATATTCCCTACAATCACATCGGATAAAGCACTACCACTTTCATAATTTTCAATTTTGTTTAGCACTATCCTAAGTCTAGTAGTAGCATCTTG
>JALZUY010000087.1 GCA_023301395.1 Nonlabens sp. | reverse complement strand
TTCAGATTAGGGTTTGATTTACATTTTTAAAAATAAATAATTTAGATAACAATTTGGTAACAAGTAAGCTGTACTTAATGCAGACCTTTGTGCTAATAAAATTTTAAAACTATGGATAATATTTATTTGTTAATGTTAGTTGCGCTAACCATACTTGCAGTGCTTGATATTGTAGTAGGAGTTAGTAATGATGCCATCAATTTTTTAAATTCAGCAATAGGCTCTAAGGCTTTACCTGTAAAAACGATAATGATCGTTGCCAGTCTTGGTATTTTTGTAGGAGCTGTATATTCTAGTGGATTAATGGAAGTTGCTCGTAAAGGAATATTCATACCTAGCCAGTTCAACTTTGAGGAAATCATGGTCATTTTTATGGCAGTAATGATTACTGATATATTATTACTTGACTTTTTCAACACACTAGGTCTACCTACATCTACTACGGTTTCTATCGTTTTCAACTTGTTTGGAGCTGCGATTGTTATGTCACTTATTAAGATTAGTGCCTCAGATTCTCAAACAATAGCTGATTTAGGTCAATATATCAATACTAAAAAAGCGATTGAGATTATTACAGGTATTTTCCTTTCCGTGTTTATTGCTTTTAGTGTAGGTGCGCTGGTGCAGTGGATTTCTAGATTGATATTTACTTTTCAGTATGAGAAAAAGATAAAAAACTTTGGAGCATTGTTTGGTGGAGTTGCACTAACAGCAATCTTGTATTTTATTTTCATGAAAGGACTTAAAGGAACTCCTTATTATAAAGATATGAAAGGCTTTATTGAAGGTAACGAGATTGTTATCATTATAGGTGGATTTGTTCTTTTCACTCTTATCTCTTTCCTTTTTCAAAAAATTACAAAAAAGAGTATCCTTCTAGTGGTTATTGCTGTGGGAACTTTTGGTCTAGCGCTTGCATTCTCGGGTAACGATTTAGTGAACTTTATAGGTGTTCCTATGGCAGCTTACCATTCTTATGAAGCTTGGTCAGGTTCGGGAATTGATCCAGCTTTGTTTTCCATGGAAGTTTTAGATAAAAAGATGCCTGCACAACCATTCTTGCTATTTATTGCAGGTGGTATTATGGTAGTTACATTGTGGTTTTCTAAAAAAGCAAAAACAGTTGCAGAGACAGAGATCAGTTTGTCTCGTCAAGGTGAAGGCCGTGAGAAGTTTGAGCCTAATATGTTATCTCGTGGTATCGTTAAAGCAACTTCGTGGTTGTCTGGTGGTGTAAGCATGATTATACCAGTAAAAACACAGGCTAAGATTAATGCCAGTTTTCATAAACCTAACGATGCAATAACTGCAGAACAACATCCAGATGCTCCAGCATTTGATATGATACGTGCTTCTGTAAATTTAATGGTTGCAGGTGTATTGATATCAATTGCTACTGCTATGAAGTTACCACTTTCTACTACTTATGTAACATTTATGGTGGCAATGGGAGCTTCTCTTGCAGATAGAGCTTGGGGAAGAGAAAGCGCGGTTTACCGTGTAGCTGGTGTGCTTAACGTTATAGGTGGATGGTTCTTTACAGCATTTGCGGCATTAATCGCTGCAGGTACTGTGGCGTTCTTGATTCACTGGAATAAAGAGGTGATGATACCTATTTTATTATTACTTACGGCAATTTTATTAGTAAGAAACTACCTAGCTCATAAAAAGAAAAGTAACTCTAGTATCGACCCAAAAAGCTTGAAAAAGCATGAAAGCAGTACAGTACAGGGAATCATTACAGAAAGTGCCGACAACATCTCTAACGTAGTTTCTAGGACTAATAAGATCTATACAGATGTATTGAAAGGACTAGCAAAAGAAGATACTAAAACGCTCAAAAAGAGTAAAAAAGGAGTTGAAAAGTTAGATCAAGAAATTGAGGAACTACGGGACAACGTATTCTATTTTATAAAAAATCTAGATGAGACAAGTGTGCGTGGTAGTAATTTCTATATCACCATATTAGCTTATTTAACTGATGTAGCACAGTCACTTGAGTTTATTTCAAAAAAGAGTTACAAGCACATTAATAACGAGCATAAAAAATTACGTTATAATCAAATCAAGGACTTACAAGAGGTTGATGACTCTTTAACTTCCTTATTAACAGAGATTGAAGAGATCTTTAACAGTCGCAAATTTGATCGTATAAGCTATGTGCTTTCCAGAAAAGAGGAAACCCTAGGGCTATTGTCTACTAAAATTCATGCTCAAATTAAGCGTACTAGAAATGAAGAATCTAGTCCTAAGAATACAACACTTTATTTCAATATTTTATTAGAAACTAAAGATCTTGTAACGGGTATTATGAACCTTATGGATGAGTATTACAGTAGTTATAAAAAGGAGTAATTAAATAACTCTTATCACTATAAATCCTGCCTTATTCAAGGCAGGATTTTTTGTTTAAGGCCTTTACTGTTGTTTATAGAATCATTAAATAGATATTTAATTAGTTGTTTAATAACGCTTTCGCGAAAGCGTACTAAGGATTGCCATTACACATAAAACTAAATAGCGCATTAAAAAAGCCTTAGTCGTAAGATTAAGGCTTTTTACTGTAGTTCATTTACTTTAAGCTGCCTCAGTATAATCTGTGGTATCTTTTGTTTCTGGATTTCTCCAGGCTAGTAACCTTAATTTTACGCGGTGTACCATGTATAATAAAATAGGTACAATGATTAAGGTCAAGAACGTCGCAAATATTAACCCGAAGATTACAGTCCATGCAAGTGGTCCCCAAAAAATCACATTATCTCCACCCATATAAATCTTAGGGTCAAAATTGCTA
>JALZUY010000086.1 GCA_023301395.1 Nonlabens sp. | reverse complement strand
CAGCAGCTGCAAAAAACAATTGATTTAAAGGTGGATAATTTGTGTAATGTCCACTAGATAATTCACCCATAGAAGCATGCAGGAATGAAGCATTAGGTATATGACTTACTCCAGAGTCAATAATATCATCAGGCAGGTACAAATAAGGATTAAAACTGTTTAATAATTGATGTCCATCCCATATAAATCGGAAGAAATCTTGTGAAAGATGTGGCGTATTATCTATTAATAACAATCTTAAAATAAGACCGATTATAAATATAGCGCCTAATAATGAGGACCCATAAAACCACTTACCAAGATAATCTGGTAGTAGTTTCAAATTTTGTTGAGTGACTTTATTTGCTACATAGCAATAACCTGTGAAAGCAGCAAAAAGCAAGGTGTAAACTAAGAGAAGCTGTGAAAATTCTTTTCGCTCTAGCGAGAAAAAAACACTATAAAGTATAACACTAATAATGGTCAAAATACCCAAGGCATTAATTAACCTGCGTTCCATTACTGCTTATCTGTTATACTACGAAAGAAGACAAAACCAAAACCGATAAATAACATTAAATGAAAAGGAAAGAGTCCAAAATCTCCTCCTTGATCACCAACTATAAACGCTGAATACATTCCAAAACCAAAATAACACATCAAGATTCCTTCAATAATAACATTACGACTTAATTTCTTCTTAAGATATTTATTTGTTTTCCAGTTCCCGCTTACCGCCGTAAGATTAAATTTAGGTGTCCTTACAAACTCACTACGTTTACCTATGTGACCTTCAATTACCGCAATTGAATTGTGCAATGAGAATCCCATGGCAATGGAAAAAAAGGTGAAAAACATGCCTATGTAACTTATAAAACTCTTAAAACCTCCACCATGTGTGTTTTTATACATGAACCAGTAACATACAAAAAAGATAATGGTGCTAATTACAAAAAAGCTCATCACTATAAAATACATTCTTAAATGTGCATACTCGTTTTTAATGTACAACATAGGTATACTGAGTATACCTACTATTAATATATTTAAAAACATTGTACTGTTCAATAAATGTAATATTCCATGAAGTTTAGTCTTAAAATCGATATTTGAACTAGAAACTACTCGCTTAAACATTTTTCTAAAGTTCTCTGCACCACCTTTATTCCATCTAAATTGTTGAGAACGCGCAGCGCTTATTATTATAGGTAATTCGGCAGGAGTAGTGACATCTACTAGATACTTAAATTTCCAATCCTTAAGCTGCGCTCTATAGCTTAAATCTAGATCTTCAGTAAGAGTATCTCCTTCCCAGTTCCCGGCATCAATAATGGTTTCTTTGCGCCACATACCTGCTGTGCCATTAAAATTAATAAAATGACCCTTTGAATTACGACCTACTTGCTCTAATGTAAAATGTGCATCAAGTGCAAATGCTTGAATTCTTGTAAGAATAGAATAATCTCTATTCAAGTGTGCCCATCGAGTTTGAACCACGCCTATTTTAGGATCCTTAAAATGAATCACCGTCTTTCTCAACCAGTCTGGCTGTGGAAGGAAGTCTGCATCAAAAATAGCTATGAAATCACCCTTTGCGTCAACTAATCCTTCTTTGAGCGCACCAGCTTTAAAACCTGTACGATTCTCACGAGTAATATGCTTGATATCTATTCCAGTAGCTGCAAGTTTTTCAATGTGCAATCTTGTGGTTTCAACAGTCTCATCTGTAGAGTCATCAAGTACTTGAAATTCTAATTTTTCTTGAGGATAATCGAGTAAAATGATATTATTGAGCAAACGTTCCATTACATATGCTTCATTATACACAGGTAATTGTACAGTAACATAAGGAACTTCATTAGGATTATTTAAATCAAATGTAGGTCCAGTGACCACGTTCTTACGAGCATATAAATAGTTAATCAGCAAGTTTAATTGTGCAAATGAATATAACAATATCATTACCAGTGATGTTGAGTAGACAATTATGCAAATCCATTCTAATATCATTTCTTAAAGCCGTATTTAAATATCCAGGTTAATATTTTTACGCCTGCAAATATAGCACCTTTAACAGTACCCGAAACCTTTGAAACGCCTATTCTATTTCGATATTTCATAGGTATTTCTACATAAGAATATTTTCTTTTGAGTGCTTTAAGTTGCATCTCTACAGTCCAACCATAGGTTTTATCCTCCATATTAAGCGCAAGTAGTTTATCATACTTTATCGCACGGAAAGGACCTAAATCTGTAAATGTAGATTTAAATAAAATCGACATGAGCGTAGTTGCTAGCCAATTACCAAATATTTGAGGAGCAGTCATGGATCCTTTTTCTCTCAAAGACTTAACACGTGCTCCTATTACAAAATCAATATTATCCTCAATAATAGGATTTACCAACTCAGTCAATTGTTCAGGATAATCACTATAATCTCCATCAAGAAAAACAATAATGTCTGTATTATCATTTAATTGAGCCACGTAGTCCATCCCTTTTAAACAAGCATAACCGTAACCTCTATTCTTCTCTTCGAGCACTGTTGCTCCTGCCTTTCTTGCGTTAATTATAGTGTCATCGCTAGAGTTATTACTCACTACAATTACTTCTGTTACAACATCAGGAATAGCAGCTACTACCAGCGATATAGAGTCTGCCTCATTGTACGCTGGGATAATGACTCTTATGATTGAATTAGATATTTGCAATGGTAGTTTTTAAGAGTGGAAAGTTAAGAAATATATGACTGCCATCTAATTTCAATTAGGAGCGTAAATCACTCATTGAAAATCCTGGATGATCTCTTTTAAATTTGAAATAACTGGTCCAACTACCTATTTTCTTATTTTTCAAATATTCCTCAACCTTTGACAAGGAAGATTTTTTATAATAAAGTGCATAGCCATTTAGAAGGCCATTAACAAATTGCTTTTTAATCGTACGGTAACCCATTTTTTGATGATAAGTCCACCAATCTGTTTTGAAATTTTCTTTATAATGACCTTCTGAACTTAAGCTGCCATTTGAATACTCATACCAGTAACCCGTTTTAAAACCATTCTCAAAGTGTCCAGATTGAGTAACTCGTTGTTGTCCATCATAAAATTTCCAGTATCCATCTTTGACACCATTTATGGTCCATCCTTCACTGGATAGAGTCCCTTGATCATTAACTTCTTTTACATATTCCTTTTCTATAGATAGAAACTGGATTGTGGAAACGATAATAAAAAATGCTGTTAGTAAAAATTTCATGCCAGGCTACTTTATTTAAAGCAAAGTAACCAGTTCAAAATCACAAAGTGTTCACAGAATCATAAAACTATTCAATCGCAGGAAAGATATACTAGAGTTGAGGAAAAATAAACAAAGAAATTATTTCATCGGTTAGGTTTGAAAGAATGATTAAATACGCTTTCGCGAAAGCGTATTTAATCATATTCTTACCCATTGTTGGGGTCCTTGCCACCAAACTTTGAGAATTTATAAGTAAAGCTCAGCATGAAATATTGTCTTAAAACTAAACTACTCGAATCCGAAATAAAATCTTGTGATATCACGCGACTTGTATTAATGACTTGATTTAATATATCATAGGCAGTTAATTTAACGATAGCTTTATCCTTTGCAAATTTATAACCTAGACTGCCTATGAGAACGAAGGAGTCATTATCAAACTCCTCTGTAACATTGCCAAACACATTATATTCACCTCTTAATCCCATGGTAATATTTTTGGGCCAGAAAGTGGTTAAATCTATTGCTGCAGTATGATTTGTGAAGTTTTGATCATCAATATTTTCAAGTGAAAATTTACTTGAATTGAAACCTATGTTATATTCTGTTTCTATTTCAAAAATGTCATCAATCTCATATTCGAAACCTATGTTTGGTGAGACATTTAAATTGTTAGTTTCAAACGCAACACCATTTGTAAACCCTTTATTAAGAGATAAATTTCCATCAATTCCAGCAGATAAACTGATGCTACGTTTATCCTTTTTAAACTTCAAACTATAACCTGAGTATACATAACCGTTATAAGTACCATCAACATTTGTATAAGTTGTATTTCTTATTAAATCAGAATCAGTGACAGTAATCCCTACGACTTGATTATCTGTATAGGTAAAACCTGCTCCAGAGTAAAAACCTTTATCTTCTTCCCAGTTGTAATTATTAAAATTAAGATA